>OMSY01000066.1 GCA_900313875.1 uncultured Actinomycetes bacterium | reverse complement strand
GGCAACAGCGTCTGGTCCGAGCCGGTTCACTTCGACCTCCAGGGTGATGCCGTGGAGGTATGGACCGACAGCGAATAGCGGAAGGAATGCTGTCGGATGGACGGGGCCGACCCCTGTCCGTCCGACAGTGGAACAGGGGTCGTGGCCTCGTTCCGCCCACCCTTCGACCTGAATGAACGAGGAGGCTGGATCACCGTGCCTGATGAGGGGGCAAACTCACGTCTCGAGCGCATCATGGGTGCCGAGGGCATCTCCCGCCTTGCCTCGTCGACCGTCATGGTGCTTGGGCTGGGAGGGGTCGGTTCCAGTTGTGTCGAGGCCCTCGCGCGGGGTGGTGTCGGCCGGCTGGTGCTCGTCGACCGTGATTCGGTGACGTTGAGCAACCTCAACCGTCAGGCCATCGCGTTCCACAGCACCATGGGCAGGCGCAAGGTCGAGGTCATGCGCGAGATGGTGCTCGACATCAATCCCGACTGCGAGGTGGTCTGTGCCGACCTCTTCGTGAAACGCGAGAACATCGAGGAGGTCTTCGCGGTGTATGGCGAGGGGGTCGACTACGTGGTCGATGCCATCGACACCATCTCGGCGAAGCTCGCCCTCGCGCGCTATGCCGAGCAGAGGGGCATTCCCCTCGTGAGCAGCATGGGGGCAGCCAACAGGCTGCGTCCCGAGTACCTGCGCTTCGCGGACATTCACAAGACCTTCAACTGTCCGATGTGCCGCATCATGCGCAAGGAGGCACGTCAGAGGGGTATCAAGCATCTGCGGGTTCTCTTCTCATGCGAGCTTCCCCTCGAGATCGGTTCCGAGGAGGGTGCCTCGCGCAACGACCGCACCAACCTCGGCACCGCCTCCTATCTTCCGCCCATCATGGGGCAGATGATCGCCGGGGACGTCATCTGCCACCTCATCGGCAGCGACCGTGCCGATGCACCATGGCCCAAGCTGATGGGGGCGGGTGCGCTCGGGATCGAGAAGATGCGCAAACGCGATCGCGAGAAGGCGGCTCGTAGGGCTGCGGAAGCTGGGGAGGGTGCATGAGTGCGTTTTGCGACCTTCATTGTCATCTTGATTTTGCGGAGGAACGGCTCGAGCTTGCACGGGGGATAGAGGACCTGGGAGCCTCGGTTTTCTCCAACACGGTGCATCCGGCTGATTATGACCTGGTATGCCATGAGTTCATCCCCTATCCCCATGTCCGTATCGGCCTCGGGCTGCATCCCTGGTGGGTCGCCTATGGGCGCGTGAGCCGCGAGGAGGTCGCGCTTGCAGCCGAACTCGCGAAGAGCGCACGCTTCATCGGCGAGGTGGGCCTCGACTTCGCGAAGCGTTTCGCCGGTACCGAGCAGGCTCAGGTCGACGCGCTCGAGAGCGTCCTGAAGGCATGTGCTCCTAGAGAGGGCCGGGTGTTCTCCTTCCATGGTGTCCATGCATACGATATCCTGCTCGATCTGGTCGAACGGTATGTCGCGGGTGGGAACGTCTGCATCCTGCATTGGTTCTCCGGCTCGAACGAGCAGCTTCAGCGGGCCGTGCGGCTCGGGTGCTTCTTCTCGGTCGGTGAGCGCATGTTGGAATCACGTCGCGGGCGGGAGTATGTGAAGGCTGTCCCGGAAGACCGTCTGCTGCTCGAGACCGATGCACCCTCCGAGCCGGGGGAACGGCTTCAGCTTGATGCATGGCAGGCGCAGCTCGGGCGCACCCTTGCAGCGATCGAGCAGCTGCGTGACGAGGACCTCGCCGACCTTGTCCACGAGAGCAGCTTGCAGGTGCTCGGGTTGCGGTAGGGCTCGTGTCGTGGGGTGGATGGCAGGAATCGTCTTCCCGTGGGGGCGGGGGCAGGTGGAGCGGAACGGGCTATGGCTCCTGCCTCCAGCAAGGGCTCGTCTGGTGGGAAGCGCCTGCCGCGCCGGGGGTGGATGGCGGGGCTCCCGATCCTGCCCGCTTTCCCGCCCCTGCCCTCGCAGGGGACTGCGTGATAAGCTTGTTGCAGCATTTGCATGTGGGACACATGCGTCCGTCCGCCATCAGCACCATGACGACGCGCGCATGTCGACAGGAAGGATGGGGCTTCATGAACGTGGATGGCAAGCTGTTGATCGCAAAGGGTGATGAGCCAGTCTACTTGCTCCCGCAGATGGCCAACCGTCACGGTCTCATCACCGGTGCCACGGGCACGGGCAAGACCGTCACGCTCAAGGCGCTCGCGCAGAACCTCTCCGATATCGGGGTGCCGTGCTTCCTCGCCGATGTGAAGGGCGATGTGAGCGGTATGGCGGTCGCCGGCGAGGCGACCGAGAAGCTTGTCAAGCGGCTCGCCGACCTCGGCATCACCGACTATGGCTTCCATGCCTGCCCCGTGCGGTTCTGGGATGTCTACGGTGAGGGTGGTATTCCCGTGCGCACGACGATCTCCGAGATGGGGCCGTTCCTTCTGGGACGTCTGCTCGGTCTCACGGAGGTGCAGACGGGTGTGCTCAACATCGCCTTCCACGTGGCGGATGACCAGGGACTGCTCCTCCTCGACCTCAAGGACCTGCGTTCGATGATCGCGTATCTGGGCGAGCACGCCGAGGAGTTCAAGCTCACGTACGGCAACATCTCGTCGCAGAGCGTGGGCGCGGTCCAGCGCTCCCTGCTGCAGCTCGAGGATGCGGGCGGCAACATCTTCTTCGGCGAACCGGCGCTCGACATCCACGATTGGATGGCCTGCGATGCGTCGGGTCGGGGATATGTGAACATCCTCGATTGCGTGCGTCTCGTGCAGTCCCCCATGCTGTACAGCACGTTCCTGCTCTGGATGCTCTCGGAGCTCTATGCGGTGCTTCCCGAGGCGGGGGATCTCGACAAGCCCAAGGTCGTGTTCTTCTTCGACGAGGCCCATCTGCTCTTCGACGAGGCACCGAAGGCCCTGCGCGACAAGGTCGAGCAGGTCGTGAAGCTCATCCGCTCGAAGGGCGTGGGCGTCTATTTCATCACGCAGAGCCCCTCGGACATTCCCGGTGAGGTGCTCGCGCAGCTTGGCAACCGCGTCCAGCACGCCCTGCGGGCCTACACGCCTGCCGAGCAGAAGGCCGTGCATGCGGCGGCTGCAAGCTTCCGGGAGAACCCGGCGTTCGATACCGAGAAGGCCATCGGCGAGCTCGGTACCGGTGAGGCGCTCATCAGCTTCCTGGATGAGAAGGGTATCCCGACGATGGTGCAGCGGGCCATGGTCATCGCGCCCGCATGCTCGATGGGCAGCGCCCCCGATGATGTGAAGCAGGCGGTCATCGCGACCGATGTGCTCAAGGGCCGCTATGCGGATGCGGTGGACCGCGAGAGCGCCTACGAGCTGCTGGCTGCCAGGGCACAGGAGTTCGCTGCTGCTCAGGAGCATGCCGAGCAGCTCGCCGCGGACCAGAAGGCGGCGGAGCTGGCCGCCCGTGAGGAGGCGAAGGCTGCCGAGAAGGCCGCGCGTGAGGAGGAGAAGCTGCAGGCCAAGCTCGAGAAGGAGGAGGCAGCCGCCCGCGCCCGTGCGGAGAAGGAGCGCATCCGTTTCGAGGAGGCGGCCCGCAAGGAGGCCGAGAAGGCTGCGGCAGCCCGTGCACGCGAGGAGGAGCGTCGCCGCAGGGAGCTCGAGAAGATCGGGACCTCGTTTGCGCGTACGCTTGCGAACACCTTCGCCCGCAACGTGATGGGCATGCTCAACAAGCGCTGAGGACGACGGGACCGGTTGTCGGCGTGCTGGTCCGGCAGGTGCGCCGGCAGACAGCGTCCATGCTGCTCTCACGCTGCATTCTTAACACATCTGTAACGAGCGCATCCTCGAATTGGTCTATCATAGAAATATTATCGCCATGCGGACAGAAGGTCCGGGGCACAACAGGAGTGGAGATATCTCATGAAATCGTACTTCGACCTCACCGACCAGGTAGCCATCGTCACCGGTGCATCCGGTGGTCTGGGTGTCCAGATGGCCAAGGCCCTTGCGAACCAGGGTGCCAAGATCGTCGTCATGGCCCGCCGCCAGGAGAAGATCGATGCCGTAGCTGCCGAGATTGCCGATGAGTTCGGCGTGGAGACCGCAGCCATCCGTTGTGACATCACCGATACCGAGGTCGTCCACGACGCCGTCAAGGCAACCATGGACAAGTTCGGCCGCATCGACATCCTCATCAACAATGCCGGTACGGGTGCCGTCGCCAATGCCGAGGATATCACCGATGAGCAGTTCGACAACGAGCTCCAGATCGACCTGTTCGGTACCTTCAAGATGGCCCGCGAGGTCGCCAACCAGGCCATGCTCCCCGCTGGCTATGGCCGCATCATCAACATCGCCTCCATGTACGGTCTGGTCGGCAACAAGGCCCTCGGCTCCGCACCGTATCACGCTGCCAAGGGTGGCGTCGTCAACCTGACCCGTGCGCTTGCCGGCGAGTGGGGCAAGAAGGGCATCACCGTCAACGCCATCTGCCCGGGTTACTTCTACACCCCGCTCACGCAGGAGACCCTCGATTCCGAGTTCTTCCAGGAGAACGCCCGTTGGATGATCCCGATGGAGCGCTATGGCAACGAGGGCGAGCTCGATACCGCCGCAATCTTCCTGGCATCCCCTGCCTCCTCCTATGTCAATGGCATCATGGTTCCCGTCGATGGTGGTTACACCTGCATCTAGACGAGCTCACGGAAGGTTCGATGAAGGCGGCGTGACGCCTTTCGGACCAGTGTCGATCGACTGAAGAAGGGAGCGTCCCTTGCAAGGGGCGCTCCCTTCTTGCCGTTCCATGACATGCTCGTGTCGATTGCCTGCTTCCGGCGGAAACCATGGTAAATGTGGAGACCAGCTGTGGAAATCGTATTTTCTGCAGGATTGATGTGAAATACGGGCAAAATGCTCGGTTGGCGGGTACAATTAGAGTGACATCTCAAAGGAGAATGTCAACTCAATGAAGTCTGTCGGAGCGTGCTGCCGGTTGGATGCGGGGAACGGGGGCAGAGGCATGCGTGTGGCCCTGTACTGCGATGGTGGATGCCGTGGCAACCAAGATGTCAACAACATAGGTGGTTGGGGCGCGTATCTCCGCTGGGGTTCCCATACCAAGGAACTCAGCGGTGCGGTGCGCGACACGACCAACAACAAGATGGAGCTCACCGCTTGCATCGAGGGCTTGCGTGCGATCAAGAGGCAGGTCCCCATCGATGTGTTCGTGGACAGCGCCTACGTGTACAACGGCATCACCGACTGGATCTATGGCTGGATGAGCAAGGGTTGGGTCAATTCCAAGAAGGAACCTGTCGCGAACAAGGACCTCTGGCTCAAGCTGCTCGATCAGAAGCACCGTTTCGTGGACATCACCTTCAACAAGGTGAAGGGGCATTCCGACAACGCCGGCAACAACCGTGCCGATGCGCTTGCGAACAGCGCGATGGACCATCTCGAGTCCGAAGGCCAGGAGTAGTCCATAGACTGCCGCGGGAGGACAGGCCCGCACACGGGAGGGGGGGTAGGACTCAGGTCCTACCCCCCCTCCCGTGTGC
>OMSY01000153.1 GCA_900313875.1 uncultured Actinomycetes bacterium | reverse complement strand
CAGGAGGTATGAAATGGCTGACAGTTACTACGAAGACGGCGTCGAGCTGACGCAGGAGCAAATAGACTTTTTCCTCGAGCGCATGGACAGCGGGGAAGAGTGCGTCGCGGGCTCGGAAGTGCACAAGCTGATGACGGCCGCGTCCGAGCGCGCCATGCGCATCACGTCGCGCATGAACGCGGAATTCACGAGCTTGTCCGACACGCGCTCGCAGCTCGAGCGGCTGTTCAACCGTACGGTGCCCGACGGGGTGGGGCTGTTTGTGCCGTTCACGACCGACTGCGGCCTCAACACGCATCTCGGCGAGAACGTGTTCATCAACGCCGGCTGCCGGTTCCAGGACCAAGGCGGCATCTACATCGGCGATCGCGCCCTCATCGGGCACAATGCGGTCATCGCGACGCTCAACCACAACATGGACCCTGTCAAGCGCGCGAACCTGTTGCCCGCGCCCGTGCATATCGGAGCCGATGCATGGCTTGGCTCGAACGTCACCGTGTTGCCGGGTGTAACGATAGGCGAAGGCGCAGTCGTGGCGGCTGGCGCCGTCGTGACCAAGGACGTGCCCGCGCGCACGGTGGTCGGCGGCGTCCCGGCGAAGGTGATCAAGGAGCTGTAGAGACGAAAGGGGAGTCTCCCCAAACGTTTGGGGAGACTCCCCTTTCAGTTTTTTCCAGTTTGCTGGTGCTTTGCGAGTAGGGGGATTCCTTTCTATGAAGAAGATGATTGTTGCGTTGATTGTTGCAGCTGCTTTCATGCTTACAGCGTGCGCAGGAGGTCAAGCTGCCTCGAGCGCATTGTCCAAAGCGTCGGCGTCTGGTGCGACGAGTGCAACTTCGCAGTCGGCCCAGTCGGCGAATGCCGTTTCGAGCGCGTCTGCCTCGAGCGCGCAATCGAACCTGTCTGGATCAGATTCTGCTCCCGTCACGACGATAATCATGAGCGCGAACGGGACGGCGTTGCATATGGCGGTTTCCGACACCGAAGCTGCAGCAACGCTCGCCGAACTTTTGAAGGATGGCCCCATCACCATCAGCATGCACGCGTACGGCGGGTTCGAGAAGGTTGGCCCGTTGCCGCGGGCGCTTCCGGCGAGCGACGCGCAGCTGACGACCGAGCCCGGTGACGTGATGCTGTACCAGGGTAATCAGATGACGGTCTTCTATGGCTCGAACACGTGGGACTACACGCCGCTCGGTAAGATTGAGGGCGCTACGGCCAACAGTCTGCTCGAAGTGCTCGGCGAAGGCGACGTAGAGGTCACGCTGTCGCTGTAATCTGCTTCCAATCGCGTGTTTCGGGGCAACTTTTTCAATTTTGCGTCTATTTTGACAAAATTTCAGCGAATAGTGACATGCCACAAACTAGAATAATATAAAACCCCCGATGGTAAAATTGCAAATTACCTCACGTGACGTTAATCGATGAGTTCACGTTTTGTTTTCCCAGGTGAGTTTTCTCGATCCGGTTACAACGTGTCACTATTCGCGAAAAAATTGTCAATTTGGAGCGAAAAGCGCTCAAGCCTCTTATGCGAACAGCTGCGACGCAAGTACGCGGACTTGCGCGAGCTCTTGGGGGAACACCTCTTCGTGGCGCTGCTGCTTGGCCTCGGCGTCGAACAACGTCCAGTTGAACTTGTCGTAGTGGTCGGTCTGCAGCGTGTTGCCGCTGACGAAGCTCGTCGTGGGGCCAATGAACTGGTTGAGCGCCTGCACATGCTCATCGATCATGGCGGTGTAGCCCAGCTGGTCGTAACCTTCAGCCGGCGCATTGCTCGTCATGATGAACAGCACGGGGATGCTGCGCTCGTTGCTGCTGAACTTCGCGGTGTCGTACGTCAGGTGCTGGAAGAGCAGCCGCTCGTACAGCGCGCGGAAACCAGCCGTCGGGCGGCCGAAGTAGTTCGGCGTGCCAAGAATCAGCCCGTCAGCCTCGGCGATCTTGTCGAGCGTCTCGGTCAGGCCGTCCTTGATGGCGCAGCGCCCGAAGCGCTTCTCGGTCATGCAGGCGAAGCACGACCGGCAACCCATGAACGGCTCGAGCTGATAGAGGTCGACGACCTCGGCTTGCGCGCCCGCGTCCTCCGCACCGCTTGCGGCTGCGCGCACGAGCTGCGCCGTGTTCCATTTCACGCGCGGACTCGCGTTGATGGCGACTATGCTCTTTCCCATGATGGTCCTTCTCGGTTCGATGAGTTCTCTGATGGCATTATAGCGCTGGGCTCGATGTGCCGCGTGCCGTCCCTAAAGGCGTGCAATATCGTAGAATTGAATTATGACGCAAAACAACGACAATCCTAATGCGAACTCCACTCAGCAACCTGCGAGCAGCCATGCGCCGCTCGGCGAGATATTTACGCGCCACTTCCTGTTGCTGGCGACTATAAACCTGTGCATGTTCTTCGGGTTCCAGATGCTCAACATCGGGTTGCCGGTGTACATGGCGCAGCTGGGGGCTGCCGGGCAGATTGTGGGGCTTGCAACTACGCTCATGACCATCACCGCGACCCTCATGCGCGTGTTCGCGGGTGCCCTGCTTGACCGCTTCGGACGATGGGGGATGCTCATCGGCGGATCTGTCATCATGGTGTGCGCCATCGTGTCGTTCGCCATCTTCCCCATCGTCGGCGTCATTCTTGGGTTGCGCATGCTGCATGGCATCGGGTGGGGCATGGGCTCCACCGCCACTTCGACGATTGCGGCCGACATCATCCCCAAGCGTAGGTTCGCTGAGGGCATGGGGTACTTCGCGCTGACGACTGCCATCTCAAGCGCGATTGCACCGGCTGCTTCGATTGAGATTATCCAGGGCGTTGGTGCCGAATACATGATCTACGTTGCGGCTGGAGTGACCGTGCTTGCGCTTTTGCT
>OMSY01000020.1 GCA_900313875.1 uncultured Actinomycetes bacterium | reverse complement strand
CATGAAGGTCTGGGATGCCAACGACGAGATCATCGCCTGGTTGGATGAGCAGGGCCTGCTCCTCTCGTCGACCGAGTTCTCGCACAGCTACCCGCACTGCTGGCGTTGCCATGAGCCGGTCATCTTCCGCGCGACCAACCAGTGGTTCGTCTCCATGGACGACACCGACCTGCGCACCAAGGCGCTCGATGCCGTGGAGAAGGTCAGATGGGTGCCCGGTTGGGCGGTGAACCGTATCCACGCCATGATCGAGGACCGACCCGACTGGTGCATCTCGCGTCAGCGTTCGTGGGGCGTTCCCATCCCCGTTTTCCGATGCAAGCAGTGCGATGCCGTCGTCGCTACCCCCGAGACGTTCGACGCCGTCATCAAGCTCTTCAAGGAACAGGGATCCAATGCGTGGTTCGCACTCAGGCCGGAAGAGTATCTGCCCGAAGGGACCGCTTGCGCAAAATGCGGTTGCACCGAGCTCGTGCCAGAGAAGGACATCCTCGATGTCTGGTGGGAGAGCGGTGTGTCGCATACGAGCTGTCTTGACAACAACCCCCGTCTGCACCGTCCTGCGGACCTGTACCTCGAGGGATCGGATCAGCATCGTGGTTGGTTCCAGTCCTCGTTGCTTACAAGTGTCGGCGCCTATGGGATTCCACCGTACAAGGCGGTCATGAGCTGTGGGTTCACCGTCGATGCCGAGGGTCGCAAGATGAGCAAGTCGCTCGGCAACGGCATCGACCCCGCGGATGTCATCGCGACGAGCGGTGCCGATGTGCTGCGCCTGTGGACCTCGTCGGTCGACTATTCGCAGGATGTCTCGATCTCGGACGAGATCCTCAAGCGTACGAGTGAGTCCTATCGCCGTATCAGGAACACGTTCCGGTTCCTTCTCGGCAACCTTTCCGACTTCAGTTGGGATCAGGCGGTCGACTTCGATCACATGCCAAGCGTCGACCGGTGGGCACTCGCACGTGTGGGCAAGCTGCTCGATGATGTGACGAAGGCCTATGACGACTATCAGTTCCATGTGGCCTACCGTGAGATGGTCGATTATTCGAACGAACTCTCGAACATCTATCTCGATATGCTCAAGGACCGACTGTACTCAGATGCGTCCGACTCCCGTGGCCGTCGTAGCGCGCAGACCGTTCTCGGCAACGTGCTCGAGGTCCTTGTGAGGCTTTGGGCACCGGTGCTCACCTTCACCTGCGATGAGGTCTGGGAGCATTATCCCGAGGGCATGAAGGCGGACTACGATGATGATATCGACAGCGTCCAGCTTGCCGGTTGGCCGAGCAGGGAGGATTTCGTCCCACAGGTACCTGCAGATGAGGCCGAGTCCATCCTCGGCACCTACGAGGTCGTTCTCCGTGTCCGCGATGCCGTGACCAAGGCGCTCGAGGATGCGCGTAACGCAGATGAGATCGGTAAAAGCCAGGAGGCCAAGGTCGTCCTCGTATGTGATGATGTGACGGCTGGGCTCCTGAAGAGCTTGGGAGAGGATTCCATCGCCGAGCTCCTCATCGTATCCGCGGTGACGGTGCAGTCCGGTGGTGAGGAGCTGCAGGTCTCGGTCCTGCCTGCTGACGGTGAGAAGTGCCCGCGCTGCTGGAACCTCCGGACGCTCGGCACCGACCCGGCTCATCCGGATGTATGCGCACGCTGTGCCGCCGTCCTTGCAGGGATGGAAGGATAGCACGGTTCGTTCCCGGGTCCCCGACGCGGTCGCGTCGGGGACCTTCTCATCATCAGGTCGACGAGGAGGTCCAGATGCCCCATGAAGACGGGAGGGGGAGGAGATCCGGTGCACTCGCCCTCTTCGTGTCCCTTTCCCTCCTGTTGATCGTCCTCGACCAGCTGAGCAAGGCCTGGGCACGTTCGCAGCTTGTTCCAGGGTCCCATTTGACGCTGGTCCCCGGTCTCGTCGACTTCACGCTCGTCTACAACCAAGGGGCCGCATTCGGAATCCTCGAGGGGGCGCGCTGGCTATTCGTCGTGATAGCGGCATGTTTCGTCCTCGTTGCGCTGGTGTACCTTGCCCGCCGTGAACAT
>OMSY01000011.1 GCA_900313875.1 uncultured Actinomycetes bacterium | reverse complement strand
GGTTCATTTTGAGAAGGATTCAAAAATTGTCACAAAGTCGAGTTTTTACAATCATATCCCCAAAATCGGTGAATCAAAACACGAATATTGGAATGTTCAGGACTGCAATCAGCTGGTTCATGCGAATAGCCGCAGATGAAAAAGCGATTTCATGAACATCGAACCGTTCCGACTGGCTTTCTGTTTGTAAAAACTCGACTTTGTGACAGTTTTCTCGTCAAAAAGGCAATGCGCTTGTGAAAAGAGCGAATCCTCCCGTGTCAGGGCGGTCGATTGGACGGAAGCCCGTCTCAAGGTCGCGCGGGAACCGCTCGTCGTGGCGCGCCTGCATATCTCTGGAGGTCTTCCCGTGAAGAACGACTGTAGCTTGTCGAAGGCGATGGTCAGGAACCCGTGCAGCCATCTCGACGCTGCGCTACTATGACAAGGAGGACCTGTTCCCGGCCATGCTGTCGTGCGCAGGCAGCAAGGCCGCTTCGCATTCTGGCAAAGGAGCAGA
Organism: uncultured Actinomycetes bacterium; assembly: GCA_900313875.1. GTDB lineage: Bacteria > Actinomycetota > Coriobacteriia > Coriobacteriales > RUG844 > RUG844. Next base: position 2,774 of record OMSY01000011.1, on the reverse strand, counting down.
TATGGACCTCAACGCATTCATGGACGAAGGCGCACGTGACATAGTGGAAACGGCAGCACGCTACTACACGCGCAGCCTGCGTGGTGCACGTTATCTCGCGCACGCGGCACGTGCCATCAGGCGTGCCGCGAAGACACGCGCACGCTATGAGCGCGAGGGTGTGCACGTGCCACCGTTCCTCATCGCATCGATCGCGAGCGAGTGCAACCTCACCTGCGAAGGTTGCTATGCTCACGCGCACGGCACCATCGGCGCCGCCGCCAGGGAAGCCGAGCTGGGCGATGAGGCCTGGAAGCGCCTGTTCGCCGAGGCATCCGACATCGGCGTGTCCTTCATCCTACTCGCAGGGGGCGAGCCAACGCTGCGTAGGGGAGTCATCGAGGGAGCCGCCACGTTCAAGGACATCATGTTCGCGGTTTTCACGAACGGCACGACCTTCGATGATGGGCTCTTCGCCCTTCTCGACGACAACCGCAACCTCGTGTCCGTGTTCTCGGTCGAGGGGAGCGACGGGCAGACCGATGCACGCCGCGGCGCAGGTGTGGCTGCGCGGGTGCACGAGGCCCAGGCGCGCTGTACGGAGCGCGGCATCCTCTGGGGCGTATCCATCACCGTGACCACCGGGAACCTCGACGAGGTCACGGCCCTTGCATATGTGCGCGACCTGCACGAGCGGGGCTGCGGCCTGCTGATCCTGAACGAATTCGTGCCCGTAGCCGAGGGAAGCGGTCATCTGGCGCTTTCCATGGCCGAGCACGACCGCCTCATGGAGCGCATGGACGCCATCAACGCCGATCCCGCCCTTGATGCGATGTCGGCCATCGCGTTCCCCGGGAACGAGGAGCGCATGGGAGGTTGTCTCGCCGCAGGCCGCGGGTTCTTCCACATCTCGCAGGCAGGCGATGCCGAGCCGTGCCCGTTCTCGCCGTTCTCGGTGGCGAACGTTTCCGATGTCGGGCTCATGGGCGCCTTGCGCTCACCGTTCTTCGAACGCGTCCGCGCCATCGAGGCCGAGCATGCCGATGAGCACATGGGAGGCTGCACGCTGTTCCTGCACAGGAGCGAGGTGGAGCAGGCCGTCGCGACATGGACATGACCCGACGGCTCGACCAGGCGGTTCGTGCACGGGCACCATCGCCCTTGGCCAGATGAACCGTCCCGTCATGTTCCCGCTGGAGTTGCCGATCTCGTCCGGGGTCCCACAGGTGGCGATCCTGCCACCGCCCCGCCGCCTTCCGGTCCCATGTCGATGATGCGACCGGCGGCGCGGGTCACATCGGCTGCCGGCTCCGTTCCGATGTCTCAAGCCTGCTTCTTCGCCGACTTCTTGACCTCCTCGTGATAGAAGTAGTTCACGACCACGGGCGGTTCGCCGAAATCGGCACGATGCGTGTCATCGTCGCGCAGGTAGGGCATGCCCTCGCGTGCCGTGTACCCGCGCATGACCCCGTCAAGCTCGTGCCAGTAATCCCGAGACTTCTTGGTGTAGATGTCGTGGTAGAGGCTGTCCAGCTCGGGATGGTTCCCGTGGATCCAATCCAGGATCCGCACGCGATAATCGCCGCGCAGGTTCAGGTTCTCCAGCCACACGAGGTTGCACTGCCCCTTCGCGCGTTCGATGATCTCGACCGGGTCGGTGATGCCGGGGAATATGGGCGATATGAAACAGGTGGTCTGCACGCCGGCATCGTAGAACGCCTTCATGGCAGCCAAGCGCCGTTCGATGCTCGCCCCTTTGTCCATCTGCTCGCGGAATCCCTCGTCGAGCGTGTTGATGGAGAACGACACGCGTGCGTTCGGGAACGTGCGGATCAGCTCGAGGTCGCGCAGCACGAGGTCGCTCTTGGTGGCGATGCTGATCGAGATGCCACTGCCCTGCAGTTGCTCAAGCAGGGCGCGGGTGCGTCCAAAGGTGGCCTCGCATGGCTGATAGCAGTCGGTCACCGATCCGAGGAAGGCTTCCTTGCCCGCGTACTTCGCGGGATTCTTGATGGGCGGCCACATCTTCACGTCCACGAACTCGCCCCAGGGTTCCGTGTGCCCCGTGAACCGCTTCATGAAGCTTGCATAGCAGTACTTGCATGCGTGCTCGCAGCCCACGTACGGGTTCACCGAATAATCCGCAACCGGCAGATTCGACCTCGTCATGACGCTCTTGACGTCTATCTCGCGAACGATCACGATCGACCTCCTTTCAGCCCAGTTTCATGTAGTCGTGCAGGTCGAGGAAGCCCATGCTGTGGTAGAGAGACCTGGCGGCCTCCGAGCTTTCCAGGTAGACCTTGCCTGTGCCCCGCAACCGGGCATCCTCCACCAGGTACTCGACGATGGAGCGACCCACGCCGCGCCCCCGCGCCTCGGGCAGCGAGTAGATGTTCATCAGGTAGCCGCAGGTGCCGGACGGGTTGTCCGGCGAGGGCATCTCCTCCTGGTAACAGATGCCGCCGCATCCCATGATGGCGCCGCTCTCCTCATCGATTGCAAAGCAGGCCACGTGCGTGCCATCCGCGAGATGCTCGCGGTAGTATGTCTCGTTGGAGGCGCGCAGGCCGCTCATGTCGGCATCGTCGGGCAATGTGAACACCTCCCGCAGCACGCGCATCCGCCATTCCAACAGCGTCTCCAGCTCATCGAGCCGCACCGTCATCACCGCGGTTGCGCGTCCTGGCCTCCGTGTCCCCGAGCGATAGGTAGAGCTTCTCGGGACGCTTGGCCATATCGTGTGACGTGGCATACCCCACGAAATCGGGGAACCAGAGCGAGCCCGACATGCT
>OMSY01000216.1 GCA_900313875.1 uncultured Actinomycetes bacterium | reverse complement strand
GGCGTATTCCGGAGCCGGATATGCACCCGAGCTCTCGTACGGCAGCCATATGTTCCAGGACCTCGTCGAGGCGAACATCTTCTACGGCGCGCTGTTCGAGGACGCACGGACGACCTGCTACAACCCCGATGTGCTGCAACAGCTTGGCTTCCACGCTATCGACAACGAGGACCCCGAGCTATGCGGCATCGTGTTCGTTTGCCGTCCCCCTGACAGGATGCTGAAGCTGTTCCATGACTCCCTGAACAACAAGACGCTGTTCGCGCTGATGCGGCCATGACACTGCACGCCCTCGAACACATCCGGGGAGCAGGCCCCATCCAGACCGAAAGACCCGACAGGCTCGAGGAGGCCTGTGCGGTGTTCGGCGTGTACGCACCCGGGGAGGATGTCGCACGCCTGACCTGCTTCGGCCTGCAAGCGCTTCAACACCGCGGACAGGAAAGCGCGGGAATCGCCGTGGGCGATGGCGAGACCATCCTCATCCACAAGGACCTGGGGCTCGTCGACCAGGTGTTCGGCGAGGAAGCGCTCATGCACCTGAAGGGCGACATCGCGATCGGGCATACGCGCTACTCGACAGCCGGAGGCGGTGGCTGGACAGCGGCCCAACCCCACGTGTCCGCCATCGATGACGAACTCATCGCCCTCGCGCACAACGGGACGCTCGTGGACACAACCCCCCAGCGCGCACGCCTCGTTGGCGAGGGCGTCCAGCTATACGGGCATACGGACAGCGAGGTCGCCGCACGCACGATAGGGGTGGACACACGCCGCACCGGCCATATCCGAAGCGGCATCAGACTGATGATGCAACAGCTTCATGGCGCCTATGCCATCGTCCTCGTCACACCCGTCGCACTCTATGCGTTCCGCGACCCCAACGGTATCCGGCCACTCTCGCTTGGCAGACTGCCCGACAGACGAGGTTGGGTGGTGGCGAGCGAGACCTGTGGCCTCGATGCAGTTGGGGCGAAACTTGTCCGCGACATCGAACCAGGTGAGATTTTGAAAGTGAGCGCTGCTGGAGTGGAATCGGAGCAGGGCATCGAGCCTGGACGACGGGCTAGCTGCATCTTCGAGTACGTTTACTTCGCGCGCCCCGACAGCATGCTCGACGGGGAGGTCGTGTACCATGCCCGACGGCGCATGGGCCGTATCCTGGCACATGAGGCGCCGGCGGATGCCGACATGGTGCTTGGCGTACCCGATTCCGGCATCCCCTCCGCACTCGGGTATGCCGAGAAGAGCGGAATTCCCTACGGTGACGGCATCGTCAAGAACCGCTATGTGGGACGCACGTTCATCCAACCCACCCAGGAGATGCGGCAGATGGGCATCCGCATCAAGCTGAACCCACTGCCCTCGGTCATCAAGGACAAGCGTCTCGTGGTCATCGACGATTCGATAGTGCGGGGAAACACCTCGAAGAAGCTCGTGGAGATGCTCCGCGAGGCCGGTGCTTCGGAAATCCACCTGCGCATCGTGAGCCCCGAGGTGCTCTGGCCCTGCTTCTTCGGCATCGACACCGACACGCGCGACCAGCTGATCTCGGCGATCATGACCCATGAGGAGGTCTGCCGGCACATCGGCTGTGATTCACTCGCGTTCATCAGCTTGAGCGGGCTGCACGAGGCAATACATTCGGAGCATGCAGGGTTCTGCGATGCCTGCTTCAGTGGGGATTATCCCGTATCGATTCCCGAACCGCTCCAACGAAGGGGCTTCCTTGGGAATGCACGGAAAGGAACGAGACCATGAGCGACCTGGCGGAACGCATGCTGGCGGCGACGTCGAAACCCGGAACAGGAACCGCACTCCTTGTCCTGGAGGACGGCACCTCGTTCTGCGGGATGGCATGCGGGGCTGCAGGTGAGGTGTTCGGGGAGATCTGCTTCAACACTTCACTCGAAGGCTACCTGGAAGTCATCACCGACCCGTCGTATGCTGGCCAAATCATCACGATGACCTATCCCCAGATAGGGAACTATGGGGTATGCGTTGAGGACGCG
>OMSY01000139.1 GCA_900313875.1 uncultured Actinomycetes bacterium | reverse complement strand
GTCATCGACCTCGCCATCGGCCAGTTCACCACGGCTGACGGCATCAAGATCAACGAGAACGCCCAGGTCATAGGTGCTCACGACGAGCCCATCCCCGGCCTGTACGCCGGCGGCTCCGATGCGGGCGGACTCCAGGGCGACACCTACGACGTCGGCATCTGCCCGGGCTCGCAGCAGGGTTGGTCGTGCTTCTGCGGCAGGACCGCTGCGAAGAACGCGGCTGAGTACATCAGCACGCTGTAACTGAACTACCCAGCTAGCCAGAAGAAACTACTAAAGGGGATCCGCTGCCTCAGGACAGTGGGTCCCCTCTCCTTCGAAAGTCGTAACAGATGAACGGGGGTCCGCGTTTGTTCTTGTGCTTGATATATCAAAATGTACGCAGCCGGTGGCGACGGTTCTGGTCTGTACGGCGCCAACTACGACGTCGACGTCTGCTCCGGTTCCCAGCAGGGTTGGGCCGCGACCTCCGGCCGTCTCTCCGCTGAGAACGCCCTGATGTAAGCAGACGTTCGCGCGGGTAACCCCCGCGGTTAGTCTGCCGATAAAAAATCCCGAGGGCGGGTGCTCGACATGGGCATCCGCCCTCTCTTATTACCTGACAACGGGCGGGCTTATCGGTAAAATAAGAATGTTGAGTTTTCTGCGGTATCGCATTGCGCTCCGCGACCCGCTATCCAGGAAGGACATCCCCATGGCTGACTACACGCTGACCTGCTGTTCCGCGGCTGACCTGCCCGCCGACTACTACGAGTCGCATGACCTCAAGTGCGCACCGTTCCACATTCGCTTCGACGGTGTCCAGCACGACGACCTTGGTGACGACCTCGTCGCCTGCGACCTCTTCCGCCGCATGTCCGACGGTGGCGAGTTCAAGGCCATGCCCCCGCAGATCGGCGACTACATCGACGCGTGGGAGCCCTCCCTCAAGGAAGGCAAGGAGATCGTCCACCTCTCCGTCGCAAGCAACTTCTGCGGTGCGTTCTCCGCTGCCCGCAGCGCCAGCGAGATCCTCGAGCTCGACTATGCTGGCAAGATCCACATCATCGATACCTGCTGCGTCTCCGCTGGCTATGCGCTGATTCTCGACAAGGTCTGCGCGCTGCGTGACGAGGGCAAGTCACTCGAAGAGATCGAGGAATGGGTCGCAGCCAACAAGGGCAAGGTCCAGCACTGGTTCTTCACTACCGACCTCAACACGTACTACAACACCGGCATCCTCAAGAAGGGCGCGGTCCTCTTCGGCACCGCATTCGGAAGCCTCCCCGTCTTCGGGCTCGATGAGAACGGCGTCGTGACCCCGCGCACCAAGGCGCACGGTCCCAAGAACTGCATCGCATCCCTCGCCAAGCACATGCAGGACCTCGCAGCAGACGGCAGGGCCTATGACGGCCCCTGCTTCATCACGCACTCCGCATGCGAAGGGTACGCGCGCGAGCTCAGCGACCAGGTTGCCAGCGCCTTCCCGAACCTCGCCTTCAAGATTCTCATCAACGAGATCGGCCTCGGCACCGGTTCGCTTGTCGGAGCAGGCACCGTCATGCTCGCGTTCCTGGGTAAGTAAACACACAGACGATAAGACCGATTTCGGGGTGACGATGAAGCAGGCTTCACGTCACCCCGTACCATTGCAGGGACCATGACGACATCGACCGACACGCTGAACATCCTCGGTATCGACCTCGGAGGCACCGCGACCAAGGTCGGGTTGTTCCGCGCGGACGCATCCGCAGGGGCGACGGGTGGACTCGAACTTGTTGAGCGCGTCGACTTCACCACGGCAGCCCATGACTTCGAGCGGACCGAAGCCGAGATTCTCGCATTGCTCTCCCGGCATGGATGTACTCCAGAAGACATCGGCTATCTCGGTATCGCAGTCGCTGCAATCATCACCCCCGAGGGCAGCCAGCGCTTCGCCACCAACATCGACTTCGACCTTGCTGAATACCGGGGCTTTCTCGAGAAGCTCCTGCCCAATGCTCGAATCGCCGCGATAAACGACGCGAACGCCGCAGCGCTCGGCGAAGCCTTCTGCCACGATGACTACCCCGAGCTCCTGCTCGTCACGCTCGGCACCGGCATCGGCGCCGGGTTCGTCCACGACGGCCGTGTACTCGTCGGTCTCCATGGCACGGCAGGCGAGATCGGGCACCTCTGCGTCAACCCCGCCGAACCCGACCTGTGCAACTGCGGCCGCCACGGATGCCTCGAGCAGTATTCGTCGGCGCTCGGTCTCGCGCGCATGATGGTTGCTGCGGGACGCCCCCGTCCTGAAGGTGCCAAAGAGGTCTTTGACGCTGCGGCTGCCGGCGACCCGGCTGCGAAGGAAGCGGTTTCGACGTTCTCGCACATGCTCGCGTTCGGGCTCGCGCAGATAACCTGCGTGCTCGACCCCGACCTTATCGTCTTGGGAGGCGGTCTCTCCGCCTCTGCCGATGTCTTCCTCGACGACGTGACGCGCCTCTACCGCGAGTTCGCGTTCCGGCCCTGCCGCGACGTGCCCATCGGCGTCGCATCGCTCGGCAACTCGGCCGGCATCTTCGGAGCTGCCCGCTTTGCACTTCAGGCATCGGATCAGGAGCTCTCATGAAGGCCGACATCGAGCAGGTTCTCGAGAGCATGACCCTCGACGAGAAGTGCCTGTTCGTTGCAGGGCACGGCAAGTGGGACACCGTCCCCATCCGACGGCTCGGCATACCATCCATCACGTTTTCAGACGGCCCCCATGGTCTCCGTCATGAGATCCCTTCAGACCCCCATGGCGCACAAGAGAGTGAACCCGCAACATGCTTCCCCACCGCAAGCGCGTTAGCCTGCAGCTTCGACGAGCGCCTGATGCTGTGGGTTGGCCGTGCCCTCGGAGAGGAAGCACGCGCAGCCGATATCTCGGTGTTGCTCGGCCCTGGCATCAACATGAAGCGCTCCCCGCTCGGTGGACGCAACTTCGAGTACCTGAGCGAAGACCCGTTCCTCGCAGGCAAGCTCGCAGCCGCCTACATCCGCGGTGTGCAGAGCCAGGGCGTCGGCGCCTGCGTAAAACATTTCGCAGCCAACTCGCAGGAACGCCTGCGCATGACCGCCGACTCGGTCGTCGACGAGCGCACCTTGCGCGAGCTGTACCTGCGTGCGTTCGAGATTGCCATCCGCGAGGGGCACCCGTGGACGGTCATGGGCGCCTACAACCGTCTCAACAACTACTGGTGTTGCGAGGATCCGTGGCTGCTCACCTACGTCCTGCGCGACGAGTGGGGTTTCGACGGTGCCGTCAT
>OMSY01000075.1 GCA_900313875.1 uncultured Actinomycetes bacterium | reverse complement strand
GGGCGCCTGCGAGATGCTCGGATACGATGTCTTCCAAGTCGCCAACGAGGGCAAGATGGTCTGCGTCGTCCCGCCGGAACAAGCGGACGACGCGCTTGCCGCGATGCGTGCATCCCGCTATGGCGAGGAGGCGACGGTCATCGGCGAGGTACGGGAGGGACCGGGGAAGGTTTACCTCCACACCGCATTCGGTTCGACCCGCATCCTCGACATGCTCGTCGGCGAACAGCTGCCCCGCATCTGCTGACCCCAGCTGTTTCCATCGGAAAGTCGTTGCCCCACATTACTGGTAGAATGGTGGCGTGCATCTACTGGGGAGGGCGATACCGTGGAATCAAATGCTTTCGACATCAACAACTCATTCACCAGGCGCCTGATCGAGGAGCATGTCTTCTCGCGCATAGCCGAACGTGACACCTCATTGTTCGATTTCAGCCCTGAGACCGCCGAGTATGCGAGCAGGTACTTCGGTTGGACGCACCTCGCTGCCGACCCTCCCGTGGACCCCGGCCAGATCGCAGCGTTCGCTGCAATGGTACGCGCCGAGGGATTGCGTTCGGTGGTGCTCATCGGGCAAGGTGGCTCGACCCAGGCATCCATGACCATCACGCGTCTCAATGCACTCAACAACCCACGCGTGACGTTCAAGACCATGGACTCGGTATCCCCGGTCTATGTCGACAAGATCCTCCGCGAGTGCGACCCCGCCCACACCCTCTATATCGTCTCGAGCAAGTCGGGTGGAACGGTCGAGACCATGCTGCTCTCACGTGTCGCATGGCGCTATGTCACCGAGCGTCTGGGGAACCGCGCCGCACGACGCTTCGTCGCCATCACCGACCCGGATTCGGACCTTGCCAAGCGGGCGCAGGAGGAGCATTGGCGTGCCGTGTTCGAGGGGTCCGAGGACGTCGGTGGCCGCTTCTCGGCACTGTCGGTCTTCGGCCTGCTCAACGCCGCCCTCGTGGGTATCGACATCATCGAGCTGCTCGAGGAGGCGGCTGCCTTCGAACAGGTCTGCAGCTCCGACTCACCGGACAATCCCGCGCTCCAGCTTGCCTCGTTCCTGTACACCAACTACAGCTCGGGACGCAACATGTTCTCGCTCGTGAGTCCCCAGCCCGGGCGGTGCTTCGGGCTCTGGGTCGAGCAGCTCGTCGCCGAATCGCTCGGCAAGAACGGCAAGGGCATCCTGCCCAACATCGAGATCGATGCGAGCATCCTCGCGATACCGCGTCCCCACCGTTGCGCGGTCACCTACGCCATCAGGCCCGACGCCTCCTTCGAGAGCGACCTCTCGCGCATCGACCCCTCCATACCGACCATCAACTTCACGATTCCCAACGTCAGCAGCATCGCGAGCCATTTCATCATGTGGGAATACGCCGTCACCGCCTGTGCGGTGCTGATGGAGGTCAACCCCTTCGACCAGCCCAACGTCCAGCTGACGAAGAACAAGGTCAGGAGCCTGCTCTACACTGACAACAACCCCCTTGGCGAGACACGCAACTGCGTCCAGGTACCACGTCATGGAGGACTTGTGCTCGAATCCGAGATCACCCCGGTCTGCGTTCCGGATGGAGCGCGCATCACCTCGCTCAACGAGGCCCTCGTCGCCCTGTTCTCCATGCTCGAACCCGGGGACTACTTCTCCCTCAATGCCTTCCTCCCGTTCTACCGCGAGTTCAGACGTGTGCCGCTCGAGGAGATCAGGCATTGCGCGGCTGCACACCTCGGTGTCGTCTCATGTCTCGAGATCGGTCCGCGTTACCTGCATTCGACCGGACAGCTGCACAAGGGCGGTTCGGACAACGGGGTGTTCCTCATCATGTCCGCAGATGAGACCAACGATATCGAGATACCCGGTGAGCGTTTCACGCTGGGCACGCTCGCCCATGCCCAGGCATGCGGGGACATGGCCGCCCTCAACGAGAAGGGGCGCCGTGCGCTGCGCCTCCACCTGTCCAACAATGACGGGGCGACGCTTGCGCGCATCTCGGCACAGGTCTGCGCAGCCATCTGCACGGTGGCAAGCAAGAGGTAGATACGGAGCTACGTCAGCTCGACGACACGCGCATCCGTGACCACACCGTCCTCGATCTCCACCAGGGCGACGGAAGGCCAGTTGTCGTCACGCGGACGCGTGGGGCTACCCGGATTGATGATGAGCAGATGCGAGGACCGCTCGATTGCGGGCAGGTGCGTATGCCCATGCACGATGACCCCCACGTCCTCTGGGAGCTTCCCGATGTCGCGGAACCTGTGCACGACCTTGAAACGCACCCCGCCGATGCGCGGTGCGGCGACGGCACGGACCGACCGCCCATATTCCGGCTGATCGCAGTTGCCGAGAACCGCCGTCACCGGTGCGATGGCCTCCAGCTCGTAGAGCACCTCGGGAGACCCGATGTCACCGGCATGGATGATGGCGTCACAGCCCTCCAACGCCTTGAAGGCTGCCGCCGGCAGCCTTCCATGGGTATCGGATATGATGCCAACCTTCATCTGAGGCCGGCGCGTCAGAGACCCAGCGCCTTCTTGAGGCTCGCCACCCTACGCCGCGAGACGGGAATCTGCTCATCCTCGCCGTTGAGCGTCAGCATGAGCGTGCCGCCCGAGACAGGGTCCACCTCGGAGACGCAGGCCAGGTTCACGAGGTAGCGTCTGTGCACACGGAAGAACCCGTACGACTCGAGCTTGGCCTCGAGCTGGGCAAGCGACACCGTGGACAGGTACCGGTCCGTGTCGGTGTGCAGGTACGAGTAGTCGTCCTTTGCCATGATGAAGTGGATCTTGTCCGCCGGGACGAGGAGCTTCTTGCCGCCCTTCTCCACGGGGATGCGCTCGCGCTGCGCGTTCTTCGAGGTGCTGGCGATGGCCTTGCGCACCTTGGAGATGGCCTGGAGCAGGCGCTCGCTCTCCACTGGCTTGACCAGGTAGTCGACGGCATTGACCCCGAACGCCTCCAGTGCGTGCTCGCTGTATGCGGTGACGAACACGACGGCAGGTGGGTATTTGAGCTTGGAGAGGGCCTCGGCCAGCTGGAGACCGTTGGTCCCCGGCATGTTGATGTCAAGGAACATGACATCGGCACCGCTGTCCTTGAGACGCTCGATGGCCTCCCTCACGTTGATGGCCTCGGCCGCAACATCGACCTGACCGGTCTCCTCCAGCATGAAACGCAGCTCCGAACGTGCAGGAGCCTCGTCGTCAACAATGATTGCCTTGAGCATCTGTCGCACCCAACCTTTCAACATGCGTCGTGCAACGTCAAGTATACCGTAGTCCCCTGTCCGAACTCGGACTCGATACGCATACCTGAACCCGCCCCGAAAAATCCCTTGAGGCGGTCCTCGACATTCTTCAACGCAACGCCCGTACCCTTACCATAACCGCTCTTCTGCACGAGCGGAAGCTCTTCCGGCCGAATACCGACGCCGTCGTCTGAGATTGATACTATCACATCGGAATTGACGCGTTTCACTTCGATGTGAATATGCAACTTTCCTTCCGGCCTCATCGCATGCTGTACCGAGTTCTCCACGAGGGGCTGGATGATGAACGAGGGCACGGCAAGCTCCTCGAGCCCCTCCTCGATGCGGCACTCGAGCTCGAGACGCTCCTCCCCGAAGCGCGCCAGCTCGAACCCGAAATACCGTTTCGTCTGCTCTATCTCCTCACCGATGAGGATGAGGTCCTCGGAGTTCTCCAACGTGCGTCGGTAGAAGACCGCGAACTCGCGTAACAGCACACGTGCCTTGTCCGCGTCCGTCCGACACAGCGACGCGATGGTGTTGATCGTGTTGAACAGGAAATGCGGGTTGATCTGCGCTTGAAGTGCCTTGAGCTCCATATGCGTCGCCAACTCGGTCTGGGCTTCAAGCTCGGCCACCGAGAGCTGGGTGGAGAGAAGCTGCCCGAGACCCTCCCCCATGGCCTGCTGCGTCTCATCGATCATGCGCGGGCTATGGTAGAGCAGCTCGAGGCACCCGATGACGTTGTTGTTGACCACAAGCGGCACGACGATCGCCGCCTTGAAGGACGGGTCATCGCCAACCATCCCGACCGCCTCGGGGGTCACGAGGATGCGCGTGATACCATCGCTCAGCGTCCGCTGGACCGCATGCGTCTCGATGGGCTTGCCGATCCGCATCGACTCATCGTCTATTCCCGCATACCCCAGCACACCCTCGGTATCGGTCATGAGGACGCCCACCGCGGTGGTCTGCGGCAACAGCATGTCGCAGACAGCTCCCGCCGACTCATGCGACAGTCCGTTGCTCATGGGTTTGGCGGTCCTGCGTGCAAGGTACAGGGTACGCGCGGTCTGACGCGCCCTGATCTGATCGGGGTTGATCGCATAGCGCAGGGCCAGCAAGCCGTATCCGATCAGCGCAAGCACCACGATGATGAGCAGCGCATAATGACGGCCCGGAGCGGCAAGACACCAGACGACGATCAGGAGGAGCATGACGAGAACAGCCGTGAGGATGGTCTCTATCATGACCGTGCGCTTGTTCTCCAAGGCACCCTCCAATCAGTCGCGGAACCGGTCAATGGACCGGGTATCCATCATACCGCGTCCAATCAACCGAGGAAACCGAACTCGTTGAGGACGAGGATGCCTGTTACCAGAACGAGAACGAAGCTGAACAGGTAGCGCAACCGCCTCTCGGGAACATGGCTTGACAGACGAGCCCCAAGATAGGCGCCGGGGATGGACCCCACCGCCATGGCGAGCCCATAGGGGAAATGCACCTGGCCGACCAGGGCATGGGCAATGGTTCCCGAGACCGACAAGGGGAAGATCGCGATCAGGGAGGTACCCGAGGCCTCGTTCATGCTGTAGCCGAACACCATCATCGAGAGCGGGATGATGATGAAACCCCCTCCGATACCGAGCATACCCGCCGCGAACCCCGCCGTCGCCCCTATGAACACGGCAAGCATGGCATCATGCATGTTCATGTGACCGAGGTGCTCCTGCTCACGTGCCTCCGGCGGCATGTCGCCCTCCTTGGCAAGGATGGCGGAACCGGAGGCGTCACGGGCGGCCGACCTGTCCGCAGGCCCGAACACATCCGATGCCCGATGGACATGCGTGTCCCCACCCGCCTTCTTCCGGGTATCGGGTGCCATGCGCCGCGCTTTCCTGAACATCGTGAAAGCGATGTAGAGGAAGATGACCGCCTCCAGGATCAACGTCGCAAGGTTGCCGATGTACGTGGAGGCCATCGACCCGAGGGGGGAGAAGCATGCCCCTGCAAGCCCGATGATGAGACCTGTTCCCACATGTGCGGTACGGTTGCGGATATGGCCGACCCCGCCCGACAACGAGGTGAGCACGATGGTGAACAGGGAGGTGGCGGCAGACTCGATGGTGCTCAGCCCGAACCCGAGACGGAGCACCGGTATGACCATGGTCCCACCGCCGATGCCGAGAAGCCCGGACAGCACCCCGATCACCATCCCGACGACGACCGCGATGCACAGCAACCCCATCATCCACCCATTCCGAAAGCCCGGGGCCGGACCCTAGTCCGGACCCTGCGCATCATCGCCCCCGGGTCGGACGATCACGGATTCCCCGACCGGGGACCGACCTGGCCCCACATCCCCGTCTTCGGCGGAATGACGCCTGCGACGCCCGCCCTGCTGTGCCCTCTGCACCCAGCGCGCAAGGATCTCCTCGGAGGACTCCACGTCCTCCTCATCCCCCTCCTCGGCCTCCTGCTCGAGAGAGATGACCTGCTGTGAAGCGGCATGCAGCTCCGCGATACGCTCGAGATAGGATGCGGCGAGCTGTTCGTCACCCTCGACGGCCTGCACGAGCTCCGGCCAGGCATAGAGGAACGGGAAGAACCTTCCGCAGGTGCGCTGAGCATACCGTTCCGCATCCTTGCAGGAGGACATCGCCTGCAGATACCCAGACCGCTCGGACATCCCCATCGAACGCACGAGGGCGGTGGTGTGGAGCTTCCGGGATATCTGCATCTTGAGCATGGCTCCCGGATATGGCATGAGCTTGTCGGGGTCTATGGGCAACAGGTCGCCCTGTGTCCGCGCATAGGAGATCTTGTGCTGCTCGTAGATCCAGCGGTAGATGTTCGCCCGGAACCGCGCGGTCTCGTTCTCGGACTGGGGTGGATGATGCCGTAGCGACCATTCCCGGTCCAGCCAGACATCGAACCCGAACATCCGCATGTTGAGCAGGAAGTCAAGGTCCTCGCCCCGGGCGATCCAGGGGTCGAAGGCGACCCTGCGCCATGCTTCCCGATGGATGGCGAGGCAACCGCCGCAGGCGACCTGCGAGGGCTTGATGCGCGCGCCTCCCATCGCCTGTTCCATCCAGGTATCGAAAAGCTCGTCCTGTTTCCAGGCGATGTTGTACCACTGCTTGCGATAACCTGCGGTGTAGCGGCTTCGACGATTGAAGTAGAACCCGGTCTTCGCAAGCACGGGGATGCCCCTGCGTGTGAGCTTGCCGAGTCCGAACAGGCCCTTCTCGATGAAGTCCCGGTCGTCGATGAGCTCGTCATCGTCGATGAACAGCACCTCGGTGTGCCCGAGAGCGGCTGCTATGAGCAGGCCCGCGTTGCGGATGGCACCGTAGCTCGTGAGCGCGACAGCATCCCTCCTGTCCCCGAACCCGAACTGGTCGAGACGCTTGTGGAGCGCATCGATCTCGGGCTGTCCGATGACGAGGATGTCGAAGTCCCCGAACCGCGCGGCGATATCCCAGACCTTCTCCCGCGCCTGCTCCTCGGCACCTGGCGTGGCGGCCACGAGCAGCATGATGCGGCAGATGTTGGTGATGTTCCCAAGCGAGTTGAGACAGCGCGCAAGCTCGCCGCCACTCGAAAGGTTGGAGACATGGTCGTAGACCGTGATGCCGGTGCCGGGGCCTTGGCTCGTGCCATCCGACCAGTATGTGGGGATGATGAGTACAGGGTTCACGAAACGCTCCTCGAAATCTGTTTCCCTCAGGCAAGTATAGCGTTTGCCCTGAGCATGCATCCGATGCTTCCCTGCAAGAGGGGAGGGTTGCCGCATGCGGCAACCCTCCTGTTCCGGTTCATGGGCCGGTGCCCTTGTCTCCCCCGGCTTCAGGTCTACGGAAGCAGCGCCTCGGCGATCTGCACCGCATTGAGGGCAGCACCCTTGCGGATCTGGTCCGCGACGATCCAGAATGCCAGACCGTTCTCGACCGTCGGGTCCTCGCGGAGACGACCGACGTACACGTCGTCGGTGTGTGCGAGGAGACCCGGCATCGGATAGACGTTGTCGAAGGGGTCATCCATGAGCGTCACGCCCTCGGCGGCCTCGAAGGCGGCACGTGCCTGCTCGAGGGACACCGGTGCGGCGAGCTCGACGTTGAGGGACTCGGCATGGCAACGGAGCACGGGTACGCGGACGCAGGTGGGCGCGACCTTGATGTTGTCATCACCGAAGATCTTCGTGGTCTCGACGACCATCTTCCACTCCTCCTTGGTATAGAGGTCCTCGTGGAAGACATCGATATGCGGGATGCAGTTGAATGCGATCTGGTGCTGGAATGCCTCGATGGTAAGTTCGTTGCCATCGAGATAGTCCCTGGTCTGATGGTACAGCTCGTTCATCGCCTTCATACCGCCGCCGCTCGTCGCCTGATACGTGGAGACGACCACACGGTCCACGTGTGCGATGTCGTTCAGGGGCTTGAGCGCGACGACCATCTGGATGGTCGAGCAGTTGGGGTTGGAGATGACGCCCGAATGCCACTCGAGGTCGTGTGCGTTCACCTCGGGCACCACCAGGGGCACATCCTTCTCGACACGGAACGCGCTCGAGTTGTCGATCATCACGGCTCCGGCGTTGACGACGGCCTCACGGTACTCCTTCGAGACGCTTGCGCCAGCGGAGAAGAGCGCGATATCGACGCCCTCGAAGGATTCGGGGGTCATCTCCTCGACCAGAAGCTCGTCATCACCGAAGGGAATCCTGTTCCCCGCGCTGCGCTTGCTGGCCAGAGGCTTGATAGCCTTGGCCGGGAACTTGCGCTGCTCGAGAACCTTGAGCATCTCCTGACCAACCGCACCTGTCGCACCAGCGACAGCCACGACGGGATTTGCGGGCATTGCCTTTGACCAACTCATGACGTGTCCTTTCTCCCTCTGCTTGTGTGTCGGCTACCGTCCCTTGGCAGCCTTCTTCGCCAACTCCTCACCCGACAGCTGCGTCTCCTCGAACGTCGAATTCGAATCGAGACCGAACGCGGTGTGGAGGCACCGCACGGCCTGCTGGGCCTGATCGACCTTCACGACGACCGACGTCCTGATGGACGAGGTCGAGATGAGTGAGATGTTGATATCGGCATCGGCAAGCGCGCCGAACATGCGCGCGGCCACGCCGGGATTGGATTTCATGCCAGTGCCGACGATGGAGACCTTCGCGATACCCTCGTCGGTGAAGAACTCACGTGCGCCGACCTCGCCGACGATCTTGGCGCAGACCTCCTGGACGCGTGTGAGATCGCTCTTGGGGGAGGTGAACGAGATGTCGGTGAAACCGTCCTCCGACACGTTCTGGATGATCATGTCGATGTTGGCATTGACCCCGGCCAGCGCCGTGAACAGCCGTGCAGCGACGCCCACGGTATCGGGGACACCGCGGATGGTGACCTTTGCCTCAGAGGAATCGTATGCGATGCCGGAGATGATGGCAGATTCCATTTCGTCGTCTACCTCCTTGATCAGCGTGCCCGGCTCATCGCTGAACGCCGAGCGACAATGGATGACAACCTTGTAATTGCGAGCGAACTCCACGGAGCGCATCTGCAGCACACCGCTTCCAGCTGCGGAGAGCTCGAGCATCTCCTCATAGCTGAGGGAATCGAGCTTCCTCGCATGGGGACAGGCACGCGGGTCGGCCGTGTACACCCCGTCCACATCGGTGTAGATCTCGCAGACATCGGCACCGAGGCCAGCGGCCACGGCAACAGCCGTCGTATCGGAACCGCCGCGTCCGAGGGTGGTGATCTCGCCATCACGCGTGACGCCCTGGAAGCCGGCGACGATGGCGATCGCGCCCTGCGACAGGGCCCGCCTGATGCGGGATGCCTTGACCTCGCGGATCTTCGCCTTGGAATGGACCGTGTCCGTGACGATACCGGCCTGCCCGCCTGTGAAGGAGACCGCCTTGACGCCAAGGGCCTCGATCGCCATGGCGAGGATGGACATCGACACCTGCTCGCCCGTCGAGACCAGCATGTCAAGCTCCCGCTTGGGCGGGTTGTCATTGACCTGGGCAGCGATACCGAGCAGGTCGTCGGTGCTGCTACCCATAGCCGAGACGACCGCAACCACCTGGTCCCCCGCCTCATGCATCTTCACGAGCCGTGCAGCGTTCTGCTTCACGCGCTCGATGGACCCCATGGAGGTGCCTCCGAATTTCGATACGATCAAAGCCACGTGGCCACCCCTCCTGTTCGTTTGTCCGAAACCGCTTTATGCGACTATAGGCTATGCACGGAAAATCCACCAGACCAGCTTCGAAAAGATTCGTACGTGGGCGGACGGTATCGGGGTGTGCTATAACATTAGCTACGTAAGGCGGCCTTCTTGTACAGGGGAGGGGTTCATATGCCGGCAGCGATAGCCCATCATATCTTCGGTGAGCATATACTCGAATCGTTCGGATACCAACGTTACACGTCTTTCGACGAACACAACGCGTTCATGCTCGGCAACCAAGGCCCCGATCCACTGTATTACCTGATCACCGGCAGGAAGCTCTCGGAGATGCACCTGCTCGGCACCCGGATGCACCGCGAGAGCGTCAACACCGAGCTCGAGGCCATGCGGTCGTTCTCGAACAGTTTGGGCGAGCACGAACGCAGCTTGGCGCAGGCCTACTTCCACGGGTTCCTCTGCCACTTCTTCCTCGACTCCCGCACCCATCCGCTCATCAACGCCCAGGTCCGTGCACTCACCTCGGCGGGGGTCCCCGGACTCGATGGCAGCAGTTCGAGCGAGGTACACGGGCAGATCGAGGCCGACCTCGACGCGATGATGCTCTGGCGTCGGAAGGGCGTGGACATCCGCGATTACCGGGATCACCAGAAGATGCTCTGGGCAAGCGATGAGCTCCTCGAGACCGTCGACAAGATCATCCGCTATGTCGCCATCAGCGCATACCGGACGACCCTCAAGCCGGGCACCTTCAGCCGGGCGATCCGCGACATGCGCTTCGTGCGACGGGCCATGTGGTCACCTCGCGGCATCAAGCGCAGCCTGTTCGGCACGCTCGAGCGCCTCACCCGCCCCCATTCGCTCGTCCAGGCCATGAGCACCCGCGTCGACGTGCACGACGACTGCGCGTTCTCGAACAGCGAGCATCTTCCCTGGAACAACCCCTCGACCCATGAGACCTCCACCGAATCGTTCGATGACCTGTTCGATGCAGCGCTCGACGAGGCGGTAGGGGCGATAGGGCTCGCCGAGGACAATGCGGCATTCGAGGAGATCACCCGCGGTCTCAACTTCATGGGCATCAGGACGAAGAAGATCTGACCATCTGCTGAAGACCGGTCAACCCCCGATCAAGCACCCACACATCCGTGGACGTCCTTTGCCTGCCCGCATACCGTCCCCCGATTCCCCTTCAGATGGGATATCGGCGTAAGGCCAAGGGCATCTAGCCCTTCACGCGTGCATCCTCACGCTTCCTCCGAAGGATGTCACGGGGGCCGAGCTCGTGCTCGCAGGTGAAACCATAGACCGCAAGCGCACGGTTCGCCACCTCGCAGGTCTGGCCCAGGTCGGTACGCAGGTCATGCACGATGACCTTGCGGACCGGCTTTCCCGGAGACAGCACCTCGAGCTCGTCACCGTCGAAGAACCGGTTGCGCTGGATGACGTCGACTGACCAGGCTGCCTCCTGGGAATCCACAGGCACACAGGAATCCACCACGGCAACCCAATCATGGGTCTGCGTGTAGACCGATTCCCCCACCTCCTGCTCCGCAGGACCATAGAAGAACCCCGTATGATAGGGACGATGGCTGACCGCCTCCATCTCGGGCAGGTAGTCGCGGGGGTCCGCGCCATCCAGGACATGCCGATAGGCGTTCACGACCGTCGCGATGTAATATGCACCCTTGACACGACCCTCGATCTTGATGCTGTCAACCCCCGCCGCTTCGAGATCGTCGAGATGCTCGAGCATCATGAGGTCCTTGGAGTTCATGATGTAGGTGCCATGGCGGTCTTCCTCGACCGGAAAGTACTCGCCGGGGCGTTTCTCCTCCTCGAGCACGTAGTTCCATCTGCACGGCTGGGTGCAGTTCCCCCTGTTGGCATCGCGCCCGGTGAGATACGTGC
Organism: uncultured Actinomycetes bacterium; assembly: GCA_900313875.1. Classification (GTDB taxonomy): domain Bacteria; phylum Actinomycetota; class Coriobacteriia; order Coriobacteriales; family RUG844; genus RUG844. The sequence continues at coordinate 9,937 of OMSY01000075.1, read as the reverse complement.
TGATCAGGCAACGACCCGAATAGGCCATGCACATGGCCCCGTTGACGAAGACCTCGAGCTCGAGGTCGCGTGGGATGCGCGCGCGTATGGCGGCGATCTCCGACAACGAGAGCTCCCGCGCAAGGACGATGCGTCTCGCGCCGAGCTCATACCATTGCAACGCGGCGAGATGGTTGGCACATGAAGCCTGGGTCGAGATATGGATATCGATCGTCGGGGCAAGCTCGCGCACCAGCCTCACCGCCGCCATATCGCTCACGATGACGGCGTCGACCCCGAGGTCGGCAAGGAAGACGATGAAGCTGCGAAGCGGCTCGAGGTCGCCCTCATGCATGAGGCTGTTCAGCGTGACGTGGACGCACTTCCCCGCATCATGGACCAAACCTACCGCATGCGCGAGCTCATCATCGGTGAAATTGCAGGCACGGGCGCGCAGACCGAACCGCTCGCCACCGAGATAGACGGCATCGGCTCCGAAATGCAGGGCGTATTCAAGCTGTTCGAGTCCTCCTGCAGGAGCGAGCAACTCCATGATATCCCTCCCCGCAAGGCGCCCCTGACATCGGGACGAGACGAACCGGCCGGACCCAGCTCACATGAACAGGTCGACCGTAAGGAAAACCGAGAGCACGACCAGCAACGCGAGTATCGCCACGAGCAGGATGACGACCTTGCGGTAGCTGCGGTCCACCTCTTCGCGGGACTGCATCGGGGCCGCCGTGGCCCCCTCTGCCCGCATGCCCCCGCCGACAGGAGGCGAGACCGTCATGCGTGTGGAAGGGGTGGTCCCCATCCTCTGGCCGCAACGCGAGCAGAACTGGGAGGTCGACTTGTTGGGGGCACCGCAATGCATGCAGAACAGGGTCGATGCAGGAGTCGGCACCTGCGACTGCGACCCTGCCGACGGCACCTGTGCCCCAGCAGGGAACCCGGCTGCGGGCCCTGGCACGGCGTTCCCCCCGACAGCAGCTCCGTCATGAGCCGCGTCCAGCACGCCCATGGAAGGCGTGTCGGCTGTCGGAACGCCGTCCCCGATAGGCGGCATCTCGGCAGTCGCATGCGGATCGGACACGGGATGCATCCTGACCGTCTCATCCGCAGGCAGGGGCTCCAGGTCCATCGTCCGCGGCTCTCCGGCGCTCTCACAAGCATCAGACCGGCTGTCATGGGGCTGTCCGAGACTCAGGGCATCCATGGTATGGCCGGGGAACGGGGTGCCGCACACGGCGCAAACGACGGCATCGGGGTCGTTGTCGGCCCCGCACGCCAGGCAGGAGCTCGTCTCCTCCCTCACCGCGCTCCCCCCAAGAGGACTCTCGGCAGGAATCCCCTCACGGTCACCATCAGGCCCTGCAACCGGCCCCTCGGCTTCGTCCTCCGCGAGGATGACCGTCGCCATCGTCCTGTCGTTGACCGGCTGGCCGCATTGGGGGCAGAACAGGGCATCGAGGTTGACCTCCGTACCGCAATGGATGCAGAAGGACGCGTCCTGGACATGCTCCTGCACAGAAGGCGCCTCCCCCTGAGCAGCATCTTCATCAGGAAGCAAGGTAAGGGCCATCGTCCGGTCGTTCAGCGGTTGACCGCAGAACGCACAGTGCCTCGCGCCATCCTGGTTCTCCTTGCCGCAATGTATGCAGAACATCCTGTTCCTCCCCGCCTTATCTCAGTGCTCGCCCGCAGCCATGGCAGAAGCGCGCAGTCGGAAGATTCTCGAACCCGCAATCGGGACAGGCAACGTGCAGGGGGGCGGTAGGCTCCTCCGCGTCGTCCTTCAAGGAGTCGTCCTGGACCTGTTCGCCCGCGGTCCGAGGAGCCGCCGATACGGGCAGCATCTCCAACTTCGTGCCGCAGGACATGCAGAACGCATCGTCGGCAAGGACGCGCGCGCCGCAGGACGGACAAGCCGATGCCTGGTTCCCCGACACCCCCGCAGGCCCCTGAACCTGCGTACCGCACCAGGCGCAGAACCCGAAACCAGGTTCGAGGGGCTTGCCGCAACATGGGCATGCACCGGATGACGAGCCGGCCCCTTGTCTGCGACCCTGCTCTGCAAGCAGCTCGTCCATATGCGCCTTGCCCTGACCGATGGCCTTGTACAGGTCCTCCCTGCCGTGCAGGAAACGTGCATCATCCCGCGTTTCCCCATAGAGTTCGTCGCCCAGCTTGGTCAAGAGACCCGCGAGATGACTTCCGCAATCCTCGATGGCGCTGCCTAGTTCCTCCCCGCTCATCGACCGCAAGCGTTCAGCATCCATGCCGCTGCCCCCCTCCCTGAGATTCCATGGACCGCCCATGAAGCCCGGTCATGCCCCGCATCGCCACATCAGTTGAACCTGGTCCCCTTCCTTGAAGACAGGTCATAGCTGTAGCTCGTACCATCCGCATCCGTGAACACCAGCTTGCTTCCATCGCAGAAGTCCAGGTGGCATCCTGCCAGGCTCACGGAAGACCTGCTTGCACCTGATCCGGAACCGGTACCCGCATCACCGGCACCAGGTGTCCCGTCGACAGCAGGCGTCGGCTCATCGGCATCGGCGCCCGGGGTCGTGCTGCTCGCATCGGTACCGGAGACATCCCCGGAAGAGGCAGGCTGCGAGACGGATGCCGCAGCAGTCGGCCTTGGAGTCGGCGAGGGGGAACTGCTGGGTCCCGCCGTGCCGGCCGTCGAGGTGCTGAACGCATCGGTGTCGACCGTTCCACCCTTGGATTCGGAGCCCGAGGACGGGTCGAACTTGGTGACGGTGCCATCGGATGCCAGCACCCAGATCGCGTTCCCGTCGTAGTACCAGGCACCGCCATCCACCTTGTCGGAACCCTGGGCCTTCCCGTCGGATGAGTAGCGGGTCAACGAGGTCGAGCTGCCCGAAGCGCTTATGAAGCAGACGGTTCCGTTGCTGGCGACGACCGCCGAGTCCCCGCTGGCCTTCATGTCGGGAAGCTTCTGCTCGTTCGACCCGTCACTGTCGCAACAGTAGGCGGAGCCGTCCTTCTTGTAATAGACCCGCTTGTCACTCGCGCAGAGGACCTCGCCATCGAAGCTCTCCGCCTTCCCTCCCTTCGCGCTGATGCGCTGCGGGCCGCAATAGAGATACCCGCCCGAGAGGAAAAGCCTGCTCGCCGAACCGCCGCTGACCGTGCCGACCGACTCGCCGCTCCCCGACCCCGAGAGCGACGCCCTGTAGACGGACCCACCCTTGACGTAATAGGCAGTTCCACTGCCATCCGTCACGAAGGGACCCCAGCTGACCGAGGTGACACCGGAAGCGGTACCATCGAGACCCGAGGCGTAGATGGTGCCCCCCACCTTCTGCACCGAGGTTGCCTGGTGAATCTTGCCATCGCCTGAGACAGACGTGGCCTTCCCACCGCCATCATCCTTGGCTTCCTTCGTCGGCGCGTTGGTCGCAGCGGGGGTGCCCGTCGCAGCCGGAGTCGGGGCCGGGTCGCCATCGCCCGTCTTCTCCGTCGTCTCGGGGGCCTCGGTCTTGGATGGGTCGACCTTGTTGCCGTCCTCCTCCGTGTACTTGACGACGGTGACTTCCTTCACGTATTGCTTGTTCACGTACACTTTCCTGTCGGTGTACACGTACCGGACGAAACGGCATCTGCTGAGGTTGATATAGCCGCATGGGTTGTTCCTGCACACGAGCACGCGGATGTTGCGGAAGTTCGAGATGCCCTTGAACGAGTAGATGCCCAGATCGGACAGCCCGGGATCGATGACCACGCCCGTCACCGGGTCCACCTCGCCGATGCTCGTGACCGCATCCGCCTCCCTGCGGGAGAGCACGTTGTTGCCATCCGCATCGAAATGTGCGGTGACATAGCCTCTGAAGTTCTCATCGGGGAAGGCGGTCGCGTCGATCCGCGTACCGTACAGCCAGCGAATCGGGCCGTTGTTGCCGAACTTGAACCAGATCAACGATCCGAGATACAGCATGAAGACGATCACGAGGGCAGCAAGAAGGCTGAGCACCATCTTCTGCTTCGACTCAAGTTGCCTGACCCAATCCATCACTCATCTCCTCAGAACCCACCATGCAGAACGCGGGAAGCGCACGCAGAGGCCGCTTTGCCCGCACCAACGAGCCTCTTGAACTATATCACGCCATTCAGATGAGCCGGTTGCGCAACCAACGGGGCACGATCCGCCCTATCGCCCAACCTGACCGCGCTACACGGTCTGCATCACCATGAAGACGGTTGCACCACCCAACACGAGCTGGTCCCCTGGAGCGATGGGCACGGCACCGGATGCGAACCCCTCGCGCTTGTCACGCGGCGGCTCGACGACACGCATGCTGTCATCCTCGCCGCTGATGAGCACGGTACCGTTCTTCGAATTGAGCCCCTCGGCATACCAATGCCCGCCGGGGCCCCGCCAGATACGCAGGTGATGCCCGGAAACCGTGGGATCCACATCGTTGATCGAGCTCCGACTGGTGCTGAGAGCACCGATCTCGGTCCCCTCGGGGTCGAGACGATACGGCTTGCCCTTGAGCTTGTTGCCCACCATGCGGAACAGGCAGAGTTGGACATCATCTTCCTCATCGGGACCATCGACCTCGGCGAAGGTCGCCATGGATGTCCTGAACTGCACTCCGAGCGTGTTCTGCGCATATCCGAGCGTGTACTCGGCAGATCTGTAGGGATTGCCGATGCAGCCGGTTGCGATGAAGTGGATGAGGAGCAGCTCGACAAGCCCTGCGGATGAGGGCAGCTGGAGCCTCATGACCTTGTTGACGATGTTCTCGTAGATGGTGCGGTCGAGATGACACGCCTCGAGGGTCTGGGCCATGCGCAGAGCGCCCTCGCCGGAGAAATACCCGATGATCTCCTCATTGGACAGGCCCGCTCCCCGAGCGCTCTTGAGATGCGCTGCCACGCTCTGGGCGCTTTTCGAGAAATCCTCGAAGTATGCTTCGGGGATGCTTCCAGCAGGTGCATGGACGACGTTTCTCGAAAGCCAGGTCTTCTCATCGATACGGCTCCTGGGGCTGCGTCCGTCATAGAGCGTCCGGTCGGTCAGGATGATGGAGGCAAGACTCCGGTAATTGAGGCGTCCGAAATCCTTGAACACGTTGAACATGAGCGAGCAGGGCATCTGAGCGGTCATGACCGCACCCCCTTGGATGAAGAGATGGAAACGGACCGGATGTAGAACTCGGTCGCGAACACGATGACCGTGCCCAGGATCAACGCCAGCCCAAGCAGCGCCGGAGCCGATGGCACCGCCCACCTGGCAAGCCAGATGAAGAGGAGCCAGGGTAGGCTCGCAACGACCTGCGCCATCGTCCCGGCGAACAACCTCCCGTCAGGAGTCGTCCCGGGCCACATGCAGGCAAACGACACGAGTGGTGGCATCACGGAGATCAGGGCGGCAAGACCGGTCGGTATGGAGCCGCTGAACCCCGTGGAGAGAAGATGCAGGGAATAATAGAGGTCGGAGGGGATGGAGGCGAGAACCAGCGTGATGACGAAGACCAGGGCCGACGAACCGCCGATGAGGCCGCCAAGCAGGCCACGTCGCATCCGCAGGGCGCCCTTCTGCAGCCCCGGCTCAAGCGTGGCGCCCCTTCCTTCCGACGACGGCATGCTGGAGGCACCGCCAGCGACAGAATCCATCGGCTGCCGGGATACTGACGGATCCTGACGCGTGATGACCCAAGGGTCGGCGTAGGGGTTGCTCGCCGCAGGCCGCTTGAGATGGGGCATCGGCACCTGAGCCCCCATCCCCGAAGACCCCATCTGCCTGAAGGGGATGATCGCCTCCCCCTTGTAGCATCGCTCGATGTTGCGGTAGTAGTTCGTCTTGAAATTCTGCAGGAATCCGAGCATCTCACGTGCCGTCGGCCGTTCCTGCTGCTCGGCACGGATCCCTCCCATGATGATGAGCGCAAGCTGCTGGTCCACGCGACGGACGGATGCGGCGAACCGGTCATGGTCGAACGGGGAGACCATGTTGTCATGAAGCCTGCCCTGAAGCCGCGCCAGCTCGCCATCCCATTGACCCCATTGCGCCCCATTGCCATCCTCATGCGCGCTCCCCGGCATCGGGATCCTCGCCTCGAGCTTGTGGAGATAGGGGGACGCGATGGTCTCGCCACCATAGAAGTTGAAAGGCGTATAGCCACCGAACAGCTCGTAGAGCACGCTACAGGTGGCATAGACATCGATGCTCGGGGAACTCCTCAACAGAGCGAGCTGCCGCTTCGGGATGTCATCCGTGAGCATCTCGGGTGCAGCGTAGTCGAGGGTCGCCCTACGCAGGACATTGGTCGACTGCGTGAACGATGAAGCCGCGAACTGCGCGATGGTGGCCGCGCTGCCGAAATCGATGAGGCAGAGATCGAGGTCGCCTTGTGCGAACTGCTCCGTGATGCTCCGGTGATTCGTGCGGAACATGATGTTGTTCGGGGAGATGTCGCGATGCACAAAGCTCGTCTTCTGATGCTCCATGTACGTGAAAAGGGAGAACATCGCGATACCGAGCTCGGCGATATGAACCGGCTGCCACTGCAGGGTCTGGGGGTTGACGCTCATCTCCTTGCGCGCCTTGGAGAGAGTCACCCCCTCGATCCATTCCATGAGGATGATGGGAACCCCATCGAGGGAGCCGTAGCCGTAGAGCGTGGGGAAACCCTCGATGTTGGAGGGAACCTGCTGGCTGAGGTATTCCTGCTTGAATGCCTCTTCCTGAGACTGCCTGAGGCGCAGATAGGCTTCATCGCTCATCCCAGGTTGACGCATGCCATACACAAGACGCTTGAGGGCGAAGACCTCACCATTCGCGTTGGTCACCTTCGTGACCATACCCTGGCCGCCCCGATGCTGCTTCTGGTTCGTATCCTCGAACAAGGTGAGGAACCGGCGTCTCGCAGTCCGCTCCTGCTCCTTGCTGTGGATGCCGAACACCTCGAGCTGCTCGAGCCGCAGCAAGGTGGGTCCGGATTCACCATCATGACCGGTCATGTCATGCATCGCCCCCGGGTCCTGCTCCCATCGCCCCATTCCATCTCCCGCCAAACAATCGCCGAACCAAACCTCTTCGTCCTCGCATCATCCTCGGTGGGCTACTCCCTCTTCTGCATGGAGTAGGTATCCGTATAGATGGATGCAGGACCCAGATACGTACCGGTCTCCTGGTCGTAGATGCCGTCGTATCGGTTGCCCTCATCATCAAAGGGGTATCTACAGACGATGGTCATGGAGATGCTTCCATCGGAGCTGAAGGCCCCCTCTATGCTCACCGTGTCGCTCTCCCCGCTGAAGGGGCCGTATGAAGCCTGGAAGGTGGTGCCGTCATCGTTGATCTGGAAGTTGGAAAGGGACAGGCCATCCACCCACCGGTCGGCATCGATGACCTTGATGGTCGCAGGAGCGACCGGGGTAGGCTGGGGGCTGGGAGTGATGCTCGGGGAAGGCGAGGGCTGGAGGGTGGGGCTTGGAACCGCCTCCGCCTGTAGGAACATACCGTGCTGATGCTGCTCGAACGAGATGGCAGCGGCAAAGGAGGTGCCATCCTCGGACGAGGAGATGGTGAGCAGCGGGGTCGTCGAACCCGCTGCAGAACAGGGGGTGTTCCTGACGCCTGAGGACACCCGGCTCTCGACAAGGCTGCCCTCCCAGGTACCGGTCAGCTTGTCGGTGTTCAGGCTCACGACGACGTCATCCGCATCCGCGACCCGGACATGCCATCTGCCATCCGCGAACGAGGTGAAGAGCGTGACATCTGCCCTGTAGTCGAACAGAGGGCGCGAGGCGGGAGCCTCTGCAAGATGGATGATGGCCTGCCCGCCTGATGCGGACTGCGAATCCTCCACGGCGACCGTGGGGTCCGAGAACCTATCAGCAACGCTCGGCACGTCATCCTCGAGGATGGAGAGGAGCGTGGAGCTCGACATCGACTGGAAATCGATGCCACGGGACGGGCTGATCATGGGATCGCCCTTGATGGTCTGGTCCAGCACCCAACGTCCGTCCTGGTAGTGATACATGAGGTCGACCGGCAGCACCACATCATAGAACCCGTTGGAAAGCTTCACATCCGCCTTGAGCTCCTTGCTGCTCTCCCTGTGCACGATTCTCCGGAAGAGCGAACGACCGACACTTGCAGCATCCTCTTCCGAGCCGATCTTCGAAGCGGTCACCGCATAGCCGGTAACCGGGGTGTAGGTGGGGTCGCCATAGGTCTCGTTTGCAAAACCTATCTGGTTGAGGTCGCTTGTGACCCGCTCAGCGTCGAGGGGACGGATCCGGTTGTGCATGAGGACCGCCAATGCGATAGCGACGACAAGCGCCGCCGTGCAGGAGATGATGATGCCCTTCCTCCTGCGGCTCCTCGTCCTCTGCTTGGAATCCTCGACAGCCTCGGCCAGGGAAATGGGGCGCGGGGTCTCGGCTGCGGAGTCCTCGGCCAGGTCATCCGAATCCGTCGCACCCACGACGAACTCATCCGCCCATTCCGGCTCCAGCAGGCGATACGGTTCCGCAGTGGGCGTCTCCACCCGGGGGAGAGGCCCGGTATCCCCCGACAGCTCGGGCATGACCTCGGTACCATCGACGGGAGCCGAAGGCATGGTGACGAAGACATCGAGTCCCGATGCATCGACCTGATGGGGGATGTCCGCAACTGCAGCGAACCTGTCATCCTCGAAAGCGTTCGCATCATCATAACCGGCATCGTCCTGATAGTCGAAACCATCATCATAGCCGGCATCGTCCTCGGGCCACCGCTCATCCATCACATAGGTCGGGTCGTCGCCCAGCACCTCGCTCGCGAAATGAGACCCATGCCCCCCGCCTGTGTCGTCCAGACCGTCCTCCTCGAAGACCCGGGGGACGCGAAGCGCCATGGAACGAAGCCTGTCCTCGGCTCCAGACTTCCCATGTCCCTCGATGCGGTACCATTCGAGGTCGGTTCCGCAGTTGCTGCAGAACACGGCGCTCTCGTCGTTGACGGTGTTGCATTCCGGACAACGCATGTCGCCACCTTCTCCTAATATCCACGTGAGGACAGACGCACGATGTTCAGGTTGCCCGCGGCGCTTGAAGCGGCAAAGCTCTCGTCGACGAGCACCTGCACGGTCAGATTGTCCGCACCATATGACAAGTCGAAACTGGACATGGACCTGAGGTCCAGATAGCGGAGCTTGGGATTCCCGGTGATATCGACCATGGTCAACGAGTTGCCGGAAGCGACAAGGGACTCGAGGTTGGGAAAGTTCCCGATACCTTCGAGCGATCTGACGTTGGATGCCGCGATACCCATGTCCGTCACCTGATACGTGCGGTGATCATAGGTGCCGATGGACTTGACCGCGGCGCACTCGCGCTCGGACAGCTTGCCGTCGCCATCCTTGTCGAAATTGGCGGAGACGTAGTTGCGCAACTGCACATCTGGAAACGATGTCGCATCGATGGTCACCATGGATGCCGGGGCGTTGAGCTGGAGACTCGGGGCGAAATAGGGAAGTATGAGCAAGAAGAAGACAAGGAGACAGAACACGACCATGGACGCAAGCGCAGCACCGAGCTGCCATGTCCTCAGGTCATTGCTGTTGGTTGCCAACGGAACGCCTCCCCCTGCCCCCGCCTGCCCGAAAGGTGTCGGGTCGATATCTCGATTATACACAGGTTCGGGTGGGAGTCCGTTCCATCAGGTCAGTTGCCCGGAAATGATTCGCCCTTCGGCTTGTCATCGTCCTGGCGCTTCGGCTCCTCGACACGGGAGAGACGACCGGTCGCCCCCTTGCGCATCGCATCCATCTTGGCATCACGGACCTTCTGGGCCTGCTCGCGCCGCGCCTGCTCCGCTGCACGCTGCGCCTTCAGCTTGGCACGGGCCTCTGCATCACGCACGGAGCGCGCATCCGAAGCGGCTATGCCCAAGACCTCGTCGAGGATCGCCGCCATGCTCATGGCATGGCCGTTG
>OMSY01000082.1 GCA_900313875.1 uncultured Actinomycetes bacterium | reverse complement strand
CTCGACCTCGCCGCCAAGACGTGCCCTGACCGCTTGTCCGGGAACCTGCAGGCGATAGAGGCGTTCGATGACCCTTCGTTGCTATACACTGTAGCGATGTACGTGAAGAGCCCTTGGGAATAGGGCGGGAGACGGGAGAAGAGAGAGGAAGACAGGAAGGCTGACCATGGCAAAGATGATCGTGGACGAACACTTCTGCAAGGGATGCGGCTTATGCGTCGATGCCTGCCCGCAGAACATCGTCGAACTTGACCAGAACAAGATAACCGCCAAAGGCTATCACCCGGCACACTGCATCGACCAGGATGCCTGCACGGGATGCACCTCGTGTGCGCTCATGTGCCCGGATGTCGCCATCACGGTATGGAGGTGAGCGACATGGCTGAAAAGGTCCTCATGAAAGGTAACGAGGTGCTTGCCGAAAGCGCGATACGCGCAGGATGCAGGTTCTTCTTCGGTTATCCCATCACGCCGCAGACCGAGCTGTCGGCCTACATGGCCAAACGCATGCCCAAGGAGGGCGGCACCTTCCTGCAGGCCGAAAGCGAGATCGCGGCTATCAACATGGTCTATGGTGCCTCCGCCTCCGGAGCCCGCGTCATGACCTCCTCCTCGTCGCCCGGTATCTCGCTCAAGAGCGAGGGTGTCTCGTACCTTGCCGGCGCCGACCTCCCCGCCGTCATCATCAACGTCATGCGCGGTGGTCCCGGCCTGGGCAGCATCCAGCCCTCCCAGTCAGACTACTGGCAGGCGACGAGGGCACTCGGCCACGGCGACTTCCAGATGGTCGTCTACGCCCCCTCCACGGTCCAGGAGATGGCAGACTACGTGTACCGTGCCTTCGACATCGCCGACAAGTACCGGATGCCATGCATGATCATGGCAGACGGCATGCTGGGCCAGATGATGGAACCCGTCGAGCTGCGAGAGCGCAAGACCGATCTGCCCGCCAAGCCCTGGGCCACCACCGGTCACCAGCACAAGCGCGAGCACAACGTCGCGAACTCCCTGTACCTGACCGCCGAGGAGCTCGACCGCCTCAACCATGAGCGCTTCGAACGCTATGAGGAGATCAAGGCGACAGAGCAGCTCTCCGAGCAGTACCTGTGCGAGGATGCCGACATCGTCGTCGTCGCGTTCGGCGCCTCGGCCCGCATCGCACGCAACGCCGTGCGGGCTGCCCGCGAGCAGGGCGTGAAGGTGGGCCTGCTCCGCCCGATCACCCTCTGGCCGTTCCCCGTGGATGCCGTCCGTGCCACCATCCCGCAGGCGAAGGGCTATCTTTGCGTCGAGATGAACATGGGCCAGATGGTCGAGGACGTGCGCCTCGCCGTCGAGGGCCAGGCACCCGTGGAGTTCTTCGGGCGTACCGGTGGCGTCATCCCGACGCCCAACGAGGTGCTCGAGAACATCATCGCGCTCAACGAGAAGGTAGGTGAGTAGCATGAGCGAGACCAATGCCGAGAAGATCGTGTTCAAGCGTCCTGATTCGCTCCTGCCGGTAATCACGAACTACTGCCCCGGCTGCCCCCATGGCATCGTGAACCGCCTCGTGGCCGAGACCATGGACGAGCTCGGTATCGAGGGGAAGACCGTCGGTGTCTGCCCCGTGGGCTGTTCCGTCATGGCCTACAAGTTCTTCGGCTGCGACATGATCGAGGCAGCGCATGGACGTGCCCCCGCAGTCGCCACCGGCGCCAAGCGCGTCAACCCCGACAACGTCGTCTTCGCCTACCAGGGCGACGGTGACCTCGCCAGCATCGGCATGGCCGAGACGGTGCATGCGGCCACCCGTGGGGAGCATATCAGCGTCATCTTCATCAACAACGCCATCTACGGCATGACCGGTGGCCAGATGGCCCCGACGAGCCTGCCGAACCAGGTAACGCAGACCTCCCCGTACGGCCGTCAGGTCTCCTCCGCAGGCTACCCGGTACGCGTATGCGAGCTGCTCGCCACCTTGGACGGCCCTGCCTACATCGAGCGCGTGTGCGTGGACACCCCGGCACACGTACGTCAGGCCAAGAAGGCCATCAGGAAGGCGTTCCAGAACCAGATCGACGGCATCGGTTATTCCTTCATCGAGGTCGTCTCCACCTGTCCGACCAACTGGGGCATGACCCCGCAGGATGCCTTTGCATGGATGCGGGAGAACATGCTCCCCTACTACCCGCTCGGCGTCTACCGTGATGTCGTCGCCGACGGTTATGCGAATGCGGCCGAGGCAGCCGCAGCCCGTGCCGCCGACTGCCCCATCGCCACGCAGGGAGGTGCACGATGAGCAACAACGAGATGCGTCTGATCCTCGCCGGGTTCGGTGGCCAGGGACTGCTGTTCGGCGGCAAGGTCATCGCCTATGCCGGCCTCATCGAGGACCGCGAGGTATCGTGGCTCCCCAGCTACGGTCCCGAGATGCGCGGCGGCACCGCCAACTGCAGCGTCACCCTGTCGGACGAGCCCATCGGCTCCCCGCTCATCACCGACCCCACGGCGCTCATCATCATGAACCAGCCCTCGCTCGACAAGTTCGAGGACACCGTGGTACCCGGCGGCATCATCATCGTGGATTCCGCCCTGACCAACACACCGCCCAGCCGCACCGACGTGAGCTCCTTCACGATTCCCGCGACCACCTCCGCCGAGGAGGCCGGGCTCAAGGGACTCGCCAACATCGTGTGCGTCGGCAAGCTCTGGAACGAGCTGCACTTCTGTGAGCGCGAGACGCTCGACGCCGCCATCCGCAAGGCCGTCCCGGCACGCAAGGCGGACATGGTCGACAAGAACCTCGCCGCACTGGAGCTGGGCATCTCCCTGTAGACCGACAAGGGACCGTGCGCCATCGCGTGCACGGTCCCATCCAAGGAGGAGGAAGACATGGCTGAAGAGAACAGGATCGGGACGAAGATCTCCACGCTGCGCGAGGCGCACCATCTCTCCCAACAGGACCTTGCCGACCGCTGCGGCTGCGAGCTCGCGACCATCGCGGGACTCGAGGCCGGCGAGCTTCCGCCCTCGCTTGCACCGCTCATCAAGATCACGCGCGCACTCGGCGTGCGGCTCGGGACGCTCATGGATGACGACGAGGCCCTGGGCCCCATGTACATCAGCGCGGACCAGATGGAGGAGGTCACGCGCCTGAAGAGCCTCCAGACCACGAGCGATGCCGGCGAGCTCTCCTACTTCAGCCTCGCCGCAGGACGTCCCTCGCGCCACATGGACCCCTTCATCATCACCATCACCCCTTCCGACGAGACCACCCATGAGCTCGTCGGGCACGAGGGCGAGGAGTGGCTCTACGGTCTCGAGGGCGAGATCGAGATCGCCTACGGCAAGGAGCTCTACATCCTCCATCCCGGTGAGTCCATCTACTACGATTCCATCGTCCCTCATCAGGTGCGTGCGCACGACGGCCAGACCGCACGGTTCCTCGCCGTCGTCTACACCCCTGTCTAGGTACGCTGTCAAGGAGAGACGAGGTTCCCCATGACCACGGACACGACCCTGCGAAACGAACCCATCGTCCCCGACAACCTGACGGTGGAGTTCGGCTGGACGGCCGAGGAGGTCGCCGAGCGTCTCCAGCGCGCCGAGGAGGCGGCCAACCCCACACCCCGCCCGGACGGCACCATCCCCGGACCGGGGGACATGGACTATCCCCTGCACTCCGAGCTGACGCTCGGTGCCTACCTCAGACGCCAGACGCAGATCGACCCCGGGCACGAGTTCATGACCTATCCCGACCGCAACCTGCGTTGGACGTACGCTGAGTTCGACGAGCGCACCGACAACCTCGCACGCGGCCTGCTCTTCATCGGCATGCGCCCCGGTGACCATCTCGGCGTATGGGCACGTAACATCCCCGACTGGGTCACCTTCATGTACGCCTGTGCCAAGATCGGCGTCGTCATGGTCACGATGAACCCCGTGTTCAAGAGCCATGAGCTCGACTACGTGCTCAAGCAGTCGGATATGAAGGCGCTCTGCGTCATCGACTCGTTCCGCGACATCGACTACGTGGAGACGGT
>OMSY01000184.1 GCA_900313875.1 uncultured Actinomycetes bacterium | reverse complement strand
CCGTCCGTTGACCTGACCCAGGTCGGTCGGGTGCGGGATGGCATCGAGCAGCTGTTCGCATGCCCGGTCCACCCGGGTCGACATCCGCAAGGTGCGTGCATAGTCGTTACCCGAGCCGACGGGGATGATGCCAAGTGCAGGGCGCATCTCATCGGGAAGGTCCATGAGCCCGTTGGCAACCTCGTGGATGGTGCCGTCCCCACCGAGGACGACCACCGTATCGAAGTCGCCTGCCTCGGCGGCGAGCGATCGGGCATGCCAAGGGCCACAGGTGAGGGTCGCCTCGAAACCGTCGATGCCGATGGGGGGTGCGAGGAGACGGACCGCCTCGGATACCGCGAAGGCCCCCTGCCCGCTCTTGGCGGCGGGGTTGGCGATGAGCAGGGTCTTCCCGAGATGCGTTGCCATATATGTCCCTTCTCCGACAGGGGGCGTCGGCTCCGATAGGGGTCGAGGTGCCCGTGTATCGTGCAACCCATCGGTGCAGAGTGTCAAGATGTGCGTGGCGTAGTCGCATTATACGGTTGTTTGCTGGGAATGGCCGAGCGGGCTGAAGGCGTGCGGGCCCGATCGTCGCATGTGGGTCGAGGCATCGGGGGACGCGGCATGAACGAGGTCGCCGTGCAGGAGACGTGAAGGTGTTGTGGGTCTTCCGACGGCCCTCCTCCGATGTCCTGGCAACCACTACAATGGAGGTCATGTGAGGGTTCCGTCCTGGCATGGGGGTTCGGTGCCGGTACGGGGCGCTTCCGTCACCAGGGCAGGCCGATCTCGGAAGGAGCAGGGATGTTCGAGACAATGAGACGCAGCGGGTGGGCCAACATCGTCCCCGAGCCGTACCCGGAAGCCCCGGACTCGTTGGAGGGCGTGCGGGGGATCGTTTCCTCGATGCGCGGGTTCCAGGAGCTCGGGCTCACCCGCGACCCGTTCTTCCGTATGCGCACGCTGAGACGGCTCCGTACCTATCTCAAGCAGCATGAAGGCGAGGCGTTGGATGCCCTGCGGGCAGATCTTGGCAAGGCCCCGTTCGAGGGATACGCGACCGAGCTCGGCCAGGTCTACGATGAGATCCACACGCTGTTCACCCGACTTGCCTACTGGTCGCAGCCGCGTCTGCGCCATACGCCCATCTCGCTGTTCCCCGGATACTCGTTCCTTTACCCCGAGCCGCTGGGTGTGGTGCTCGTGATGTCCCCGTGGAACTACCCACTGCAACTCGCGCTCATCCCCCTCGTCGATGCCGTGGGCGCGGGCAACTGCGTCGCCCTCAAGCCCTCGCGCAAGTCACCCCATACGAGCGCCTTCATCGCGAAGCTCTGCCGTGAGGTCTTCGACCCGCATCATGTGTACTGCTTCCCCGGAAGCGACGAGATGAACGGTTGGCTGCTCGAGACGCCTTTCGACAAGCTCTTCTTCACCGGGAGCAAGCGGGTGGGGAGGAAGGTCATGGCAGCGGCGGCGGAGCAGCTCTGCGACGTGACGCTCGAGCTCGGGGGCAAGAACCCCTGCATCGTCGACCGCGCGGCGGACCTCGAGCGTGCGGCGCAGCGCATCGCCTGGGGCAAATGCCTCAACGCGGGACAGACCTGCGTGGCGCCTGATTATCTCCTCGTGCACGAGGATGTGGTCATCGATCTCCTCGCATATCTCGAGTACCACCTCCATCGTCTCTACGGCAAGGATATCCTGGAGAGCCCGGATTATCCCCGTATCGTCGACCGCGCCCACTTCGACCGCATCTGCCGTCTCATCGACGAACCCGGTCCCACGGCGCAGGTCATCTTCGGTGGCGGGCGCGATGCCGAGGCGCTCAAGGTCGAGCCGACGGTGCTGTTCGACGTCAGGCTCGATGACCCGGTCATGCAGGACGAGGTGTTCGGGCCGGTGCTCCCCGTCATCACCTTCCGCACGCTCGCCGAGGCGATCGAGATCGCGGGTGGATTCGACAAGCCGTTGGCATGCTATGTGTTCTCGCAGGACCCGACGGTGCAACGGCGGGTCGTGCGGGAGCTCGACTTCGGTGGTGGCTGCATCAACGACACGATCGTCCATGTCGCCAACAACGAGCTGCCGTTCGGGGGCATCGG
>OMSY01000038.1 GCA_900313875.1 uncultured Actinomycetes bacterium | reverse complement strand
GCAGGACACCATCCCCCCGTTCAACGATGTTCCCGGGCAGACGGTGCAGCGTACGCCTGCCGAGGTTTGATGGGCGCTGCCTGGTCGTGAAGGTCGACCTTCACACGCACACCTCATGTTCGGATGGGCTCATGGAGCCCGGACAGCTGTTGGATACCGCCCTCGAGGGCGGTATCCGTGTCTTGTCGGTCACCGACCACGACACCCTCGATGGCTCGCTTCAGGCGATGGGTTCGATCGATGCCGACCCCGATCGGTTCGAAGGCTTCATCCTCGTGCCCGGGGTCGAGGTGTCATGTCGTCATGAAGGGCGCGTGGTGCATATACTCGGGTATTATCTCGAGCGTCCGGTACATAGGATCCGGTCCATCCTCGAGGCGAACGTGCGGGGGAGGGAGACGCGTGCGTTCGAGATCGTGAGGCTCCTCGAGCGGGATGGCTGGCCCATCTCCCTTGCCGACTTCGATCAGGCAGGACACGTCGTGAACCGTCTCAACCTCGCCCGCCTCCTCGTCGAACGTGGCGCGATCGACTCCGTTTCCACCTTCTTCGATGACCTGACCGGGAAGGGGTGCCCCTATGAGGTCAAGCGGCATGAGCCCGACCCATTCGATGTCGTGCCGCTCATCCGGGAGAGCGGGGGTCTGGCGGTCATCGCTCATGCTGGTGCCAACGATGTCATCGACCTGATCGAACCCCTGCACCGGGTGGGCCTCTCGGGTGTCGAGGCCTACCATCCCAAGCATCCTGCCGACATGGCCCTGCTTCTCGAGGACCGTGCATCGTCACTCGGCATGCTCGTCACCGGAGGTTCCGACTGGCATGGGGATGCCTCGCATCCGGGCGGCCTCGGGCAGGTCGCATTGCCGGAGGCGCATCTCGAGAGGTTCCTCGCGGCAGACCCGCGTCGCTGAAACCACGGGCCACATGACCCCAAAGCGTGGTAGCCTTGTATCGTTCATGATGAGCCGGGCAGCGAGGCTGCCCCTGACGTTTGGAGCATCATCTTGACCCAGTTGCCCGACCTTCCCGCTCTCGGCCTCGAGACCTATCTCATCCGGACGTTCGGATGTCAGATGAACAAGCATGATTCCGAGCGGATCGCGGGCATGCTCGAATCGCTCGGGATGTTGCCTACATCCGAGGTCGAGCAGGCGGATGTCATGGTCTTCATGACCTGCTGCGTGCGTGAGGCTGCCGATGAGCGCCTGTATGGTCAGGTCGCCTCATACAAGAACGTTCCCTCGCCCCACGGTCGTCGCATCATCGCGGTGGGAGGTTGCATCGGGCAGCGCGATGGGATGGGGCTCACGGAGCGTCTCGGTAACATCGATGTCGTGTTCGGGACGCACAACATCGCGCACCTGCCCTCCTTGCTCGCGCAGGCTGCACGGGACGAGGTGCCGGCTGTCGAGGTGCTCGATGAGGCAGACGGGTTCTCCACCGAGCTTCCCGGTATCCGCGAGCACGCCTGGCATGCTTGGGTTCCCATCACCTACGGATGCGACAACTTCTGCACCTACTGCATCGTTCCCTACGTGCGGGGAAGGGAGAAGAGCAGGCCGTTCGAGGATATCCGTTCGGAGCTCATCACGCTTGCAGAGCAGGGGGTCCATGAGGTGACGTTGCTGGGGCAGAACGTCAACTCCTATGGACGCGACCTGTACGGGAAGCCGCGTTTCGCCGATGTCCTGAGGATGGCGGGGGAGACCCCCATCGAACGCATCCGTTTCGCGACCTCCCATCCCAAGGACCTTCTCGATGAGACCATCCAGGCGATGGCGGAGGTCCCAAGCGTGATGCCCCAGCTCCACCTTCCCGTGCAATCCGGCTCGGATGTCATCCTGAAGCGCATGAACCGCAACTACACGGCGGCCCGGTATCTCGACAGGGTGCGACGTCTCCGCGAGTATGTGCCCGATATCGCCCTCTCGACGGACATCATCGTCGGTTTCCCAGGTGAGACCGAGCAGGATTTCCAGGATACGCTGGCCCTGTGCCGGGAGGCGCGTTACCATCAGGCCTTCACGTTCATCTACAGCAAGCGTGGGGGCACTCCTGCGGCGAGGATGCCGCAGAACGCAACGCATGAGGAGATCCAGAGCCGCCTCGACCGGCTCGTCGAGCTCGTGCAGGAGAGTGCCTGGCAGCTGAACCAGCAGGAGAAGGGCTCCGTCGTCGAGATACTCGTCGAGGGTGCGTCTCGCAAGGACCCCACGATGCTTGCAGGCCGTACCCCCAAGAACCAGGTCGTTCATGCGAAGGTGCCGGAGGGATGTGCTCCGGAATCCCTCGCGGGGACGTTCAGGAAGGTGGCGGTGGACACGGCACGTACCTGGTACCTTTCGGGTTCGCTGGTCGAAGGATGACCCATGGGCAGCGTTGATGGCAAGATCGCAGGACCCCTCCACGCACGGCCGGTCGTCGCCGTCGTGGGGGCGACCGCAACGGGCAAGAGCAGCTTCGCTGAGGACCTTGCGGTTCGGCTTGATGGTGAGATCGTCTCCGCGGACTCCATGCAGGTGTACCGGGGGATGGACATCGGGACCGCCAAGGTCCCCGTGCACGAACGTCGTGTCCCCTACCATTGCATCGATGTCGTCGACCCCGGCCAGCCGTTCTCAGCCGCACTGTACCAGCGTCTTGCACGGGAGTCCATCGAGACGGTATATGCACGGGGAAAGGTGCCCATCGTGTGCGGTGGCACCGGTCTGTATGTCAAGGCAGCACTCGACAACCTCATCTTCCCCGCAGGGGAGCAGGTGGGCAACGAGGTCCGGGACAGGTATCTCCGTCTCGCAGGGGAACATGGTGCCGATTGGCTCCACTCCCAGCTCGAGCAGGTCGACAAGGCGAGCGCCGACCTCATCGCCCCCAACAACGTGCGTCGGGTGGTCCGCGCTTTCGAGATGCTTGCAGATGGGACGAGCTATGCCGAGCAGCGCTCCCATGCCTCCGAGCTGCTCCCGTATTACGATACGGTCTATCTGGGACTTTCCGTGACGACCGGGATCCTCTACGAGCGTATAGACTCCCGGGTTGACGAGATGCTCGCAGATGGCCTGCTCGAGGAGGTGCGCCATCTGGTCGATGCCGGTTTCGCGGAGGCGATCACCTCATCCCAGGCCATCGGATACAAGGAGTTCCTACCGTTCCTCGACTCGCAGGAACCGTTGGATTCGGAAGCGTTCCTCGAGGCGGCGGAATGCGTCAAACGCTCCACACGGCGCTATGCGAAACGTCAGCGTACCTGGTTCAAGCGTGATGCACGCATCAACTGGATCGCCGCCGACGAACCGCTTGGACAAGCAGCCCTGCAACAGGCCCTTGAACTGATACGCTTGCACGGGTAGACGACATGAGCGGAGGGTTCCCATGAAACTCAGGTTCACCAAGATGCATGGCGCGGGCAACGACTTCGTGTTCTTCGAGGATCTTGCCGACGAGCTCACCCTTGCCCCTGAACAGGTACGGTTCCTCTGTGACCGTCACATGGGCATCGGTGCCGATGGTGTCATCGTCGTGAAACCATCGGACAAGGATGACTGTCTCGCCTATATGCATTATCTCAACAGTGACGGCACCTTGGCCGAGATGTGTGGGAACGGGGTTCGATGCTTCTCCAAGTACCTTGTGGACAATCGGATCGCCGAACCCGGCGCCACCTCGCTCATAGCTGACACGCTCGCCGGTCCCCGACCGATCGAATACGTCGTCGACCCGGAGGGCATGCTGGTGCTGGCATCGGTCGATATGGGTCTTCCGATCACGGACCCCGCACAGGTCCCGACCACGTTGCAACCGACCTTCACGCATCCCGACCTTGGTCCTGTGGTCCGTGAGCAGCCCATCGAGACCCCGATGGGGCCACTCGCCTTCACCTGCGTTTCGATGGGAAATCCCCATGCCATCGCTTTCGTCGATGACCCCTCACGTTTCCCCGTTGCCGAGGTCGGACGCTTCATCGAGCAGCACGAGGTCTTCCCGGAGAAGACGAACGTCGAGTTCGCCTCCGTGCACGAGGGAGCTTGCGGGTTCGAGATCGAGATGCGGGTCTGGGAACGTGGATGCGGTGAGACGCTCGCCTGCGGAACCGGCTGCTGTGCGACGGAAGTGGCTGCAGCGCTCTGCGAGCGTGCACCACGCGAAGCCGACCTGAAGGTGCTCGGGGGGACGCTGCACGTCAAATGGGATGCCGATACCGGTCATGTCATCATGACGGGGCCTGCGACGACCGTCTATCATGGGGTCATCGAACTCCCCGAGGGCTGATGACGTCCATGATCGGTACCCGTCCCCATATCGCTTCCATCCGGTGATCCCATGGCCATGTTCGACACCGACGAGGTGAAGGAGAAGGCGATACTGGTCGGCATCGACCGCGGGCAGACGGATTGGCCCGTGGAGGAGTCGCTTGCCGAACTGGAGAACCTCGCGGTGACAGCTGGTGCCGAGGTCGTGGCCACGGTGAGCCAGCGCATCTCGTCCCCGAACCCACGCACCTTCATCGGTGCGGGCAAGGCTGACGAGATCGCAGCCCTGGCACTCGAGCTCGATGCGGATATCGTCATCTTCGACGACGAGCTCACGCCTTCACAGCAATCCAATCTCGAACGGGTGCTGCGGAGCGTGAAGGTCATCGACCGCACGGCCCTCATCCTCGATATCTTCGCGCTTCATGCGACGACCCGCGAGGGACGTCTGCAGGTCCGACTTGCGCAGAACGAGTACCTGTATCCTCGTCTGCGCGGCATGTGGGCGCATCTTGCCTCGAACCGTATGGGAGGTGGCGTCGGTTCGCGTTTCGGTGAGGGTGAAAGCCAGCTCGAGGTCGACCGACGTATCGTTCGCAAGCGCATCAGCTCCATCAGACGCGAGCTCAAGGACCTTGCGAGGACAAGGGACATCCAACGCAAGTCGCGCACGAACTCGCTCGTGTTCCGCATCGCGCTCGCTGGCTATACGAATGCCGGCAAGTCAAGCTTGCTCAACCGTCTCACCGATTCGGCCGTGTTGGCCTATGACAAGCTGTTCGCCACACTCGATGCGACGACGCGCAAGCTGACGTTCCCCGATGGCCGTACCGTGACGCTCACCGACACCGTCGGCTTCATCCAGAAGCTCCCCACCAATCTCGTGGAGGCATTCCGGTCGACCTTGGATGAGATCTCCGAAGCGGACCTCATCCTGCAGGTCACGGATGCGAGCGCTTCACAGCGCGATGCGCAGATGCATGCGGTTCATGAGGTGATAGAACTGATCGGTGCCGAGAGCATCCCGACGATCGTCGTGTTCAACAAATGCGACCTCATCGAACCCGAGGAGCGTGAGGCGCTTGCAAGGCGGTATCCTTCCGCGGTCCTCGTCTCCGCACTCACCGGTGCGGGTATCGATGAGCTGTTGGAGCGGATGCAGGCGGCTTCGATAGCGGATGGGGACCTGCTCGAGGTCCTTCTTCCGTATACGCGTGGCGATCTCGTGCAGCTTGCACATGAGCACTGCTCAATCATCTCGGAGGAGTTCCTGCCCGAGGGTACACGGCTCCAGCTCCGAGCACCGAAGGCCCTTGCCGGTAGGTTTCTGGAGTTCAGGTCGGACGGCCGTCCCGATCAGGCGGTCGATGCGGGCTCATCTGCAGGATAGGACATCCGCCAACGAAGACGGGCATTGGATGGGCGATGACGCAACGACGATGGGGGAGAGGGGAGAGCGACCTGTCGGATCGGCGGATAGATGCGCTCACATGCTCCTGAACAGGGCGACCACACGTCCGATGATGCTCAGGGATGATGGGTCGGGGTACAGCGGCGCCATCGTCGCGTTCTCGGGCTGGAGGCGTATCCTGCCGTCCTCACGATAGAACGTCTTGACCGTCGCCTCGTCATCCATGAGGGCGACCACGATATCCCCGTTCCGGGCATCGGCCTGCTCCCTGACCACGACGAGGTCACCATCGAGGATGCCAGCCTCGACCATCGACTCGCCCTTGACCTTGAGGAGGAACGAGCTCGAGTCGCCCACGATCTCGGAGGGGAGGATGAGGTTCTCCTCGATGTTCTGCTCTGCGAGGATGGGCATGCCCGCTGCCACACGGCCGACAAGGGGAAGGGAGACCGTGCCCCTGGGAATGGCCTCAGAGGGCGTCTCAGGCGCTTCGGGAGCGGTCCTTTCGGATGGTACCGCATCGCCCATCAACGAGATACCACGCGATTTCGACGCATCGCGTCTCAGATAGCCCTTGGCCTCCAAGGCGGAGATATGGGCATGGACGGTGGCGGAGGATGAAAGACCGAGGGCGGTGCCGATCTCCCGCACGGTCGGGGGATACCCGTTCGCATCCGACTGCTCCCGGATGAAATCGAGGATCTGCTTCTGTCGACGTGTGAGCTTGTCGTTGGCCATGGATACTCCCTGATGCGTCGTCGTTGTAACCGAGTCTACCCGCACTCCCGCAAAAAAGCAAACATTTGTTCGTGATTCTGCTTGAACCGAACATCTGTACGTATTATACTCCAGAACACGAACAGGTGTTCGCTTCGATTTCCTGTCCATGCCGACCGCTACAGTTGCATCAGGTCAAGATAGGGAGGAAGGACATACCCATGGCAGTCATCTACGATTTCGCTT
>OMSY01000056.1 GCA_900313875.1 uncultured Actinomycetes bacterium | reverse complement strand
GGGGTCGAGGGTCGGGTTGGAGATCTGGTTCCCTGCCAGGAAGCCCGGGAAGGACTGCAGGACCGCCGCCGTCTCGCCCACGCCATTGGCCATCACGACCGAACCGACGACTATGACGACGAGTGCGACGAACATGAGGCAGGCCTGGATGGTGTCGGTGGCCACGACGGAGAGGTAGCCGCCGACCATCGTGTAGATGAACACGACCAGTGCCGCAAGCACCATCATCGTGACATAGCTGAAACCGAAGAGGGTCGAGAAAAGCCTACCGCAGCTGACGAAGCAGCTTGCCGTGTAGATGCAGAAGAACAGCAGGATGATGAGCGCGGAGATCGTCGACAGGATGTTCTTGTCGTCGTGGAAGCGCTTGCTGAAGAAGCCCGGGATGGTGATCGAGTCGTTCGCGACCACGGAGTACCGGCGGAGCCGATGTGCCACGAGCTTCCAGTTGAGATACGTGCCGAGGCAGAGCCCGATGGAGGTCCACATCGCATCTGCGAGGCCGGTGAAGTATGCGAGCCCCGGGATGCCCATCAGCAGATAGCCGGACATGTCCGATGCCTCGGCCGACATGGCGGTGAAGATCGGGTTGACCTTGCGTCCGCCGAGGAAGTAATCCTTGGACGATTGGCTGGCGCGCTTCGCGTAGTAGAAGCCCACCGAGAGCACGACGATGAAGTAGAGGATCATCGCGGCAAGCACGATGATATCGTGACCGGACATTTCTTACCCTCCTTTGTGGAAAAGGCGCCTGATGCGCCTGGCTGGGCCCCGCACTCCTCCTCAGTGCAGGGATGATGATAGGGATGATTATAAGGAAAAACCGTAATCATCCTGTTGCATATTCTTCATCGAATACACTTCTAGGTATCAACGATGACGGGAGCGGGTGACGAAGATGCCTCGGCAGTAAAAAGCACCGGACCCGGCTTGTCAGGGCACGGGTCCGGTGCGGTGGGTGCCGGGGACGTCATGGTCGGTTGCTGGGCAAATGCCAGGAAAACAGGTGTTCCGACGGTGCCAGAAGACACAGGTCGGTGATGCCCGAGGTGGTGTAGTCGTAGTAATACGCACCGGTCTCGTCATCGAACCGGGCGCCGTATGACCCCGAGGGCGAGTAGGCGAGGGTCACGGCGCCGGTCGTCTGGGCACCGGGGTCGAGCGACCCGTGCAGCCCATCATCGAACTGCAGCACCTTGCCCACCACGCTGCCGTCCGCGGTCTGGAGCGCGAGGATATGCTCGGGGCCGAAGACATCCTCCTCCAACGACATGCCGCCAGCGCCTTGGTTGAGGACCGTGATGGTCGCCTGCAAGCACTCCGCCGGGGCGGTCTGCTCGTTCAGGAATAGCGTGCCATGGTCCTCGTTCACGAAGGAGACCGTCGTGGTGCGGATATCCTCGACCGTGATCGAGAGACCACCGTCGAGATGGACGCTCGTGCCCAAGGGGAGGTGCTCCTCCGGCTCCTGGACGTTCATCGGGGAAAGGTTCAGCAGGATGATGACGGTGGCGCCGATCAGGAGCAGGGAGGCCACGATCGCCGCGAGTGCGAGTGCGATGAGGTTCACGGGTCTGCGCTGTCTGGGCAGCGGGACGGTCTTCACCGGCGGGTTCCTTTCCTTGTCCTACGCGTGAGCGGGGTGGCAGGGTCTGTCCGGGACGGCCCCGAGACGGTGGTCATACCCTTGGGGTACACGACGGTAGCGGCCCCTGGCACCTCAGTCCTCCTTGGAGCTGCGGGACATGGCCACCTTGCCGGTTCGGATGATCTCCTTCAGACCGTAGGCACGCAGCAGGTCCTCGATGCCCTTGAGCTTCGACTGGTTGCCCGTCGCCTCGATGGCGAGCGAGGACCTTCCCACATCGACGATCTTGGCGCGGAAGATGTTCGCTATCTCGATGATCTCGCTGCGCGTCTCGGCCGGCGCGTTCACCTTGAACAGCACGAGCTCGCGTTCGATGGCATCCTCCCCGGCGAGGTCGGTGATCTTGTGCACGCTGATGAGCTTGTGAAGCTGCTTGGTGAGCTGCTCGCTGGTGACGTCATCGCACTCGAGGATGGTCGTGATGCGGGAGAGGTTCGGGTCCTCGGTGGGGCCGACGGAGAGGGACTCGATGTTGAACCCGCGTCGCGAGATGAGTCCTGAGATACGGCTCAGGACACCGGGCTTGTTCTCGACGAGGATGGAGAGTACGTGCATCATCGTCCATCACCTCCTTCGGGATGCTCGTGTCTGTCGATCATGTTGGTGATGGGGCCGACGTTGATGGCCCCGATGATGTTGTCGATGGGTTCACCCGGGGCGACCATCGGGTAGACGTTCTCGCTGCTGTCGATGTGCATGTCGAGGAGGGCGGGTCCCTCGGTCGAAAGCAAGCGCTCGAAGGCGGCTTTCACCTCGTCAGGGGAGTCGATGCGCTCTGCCTGCCAGCCATATGCCTCGGCGAGCTTCACGAAATCAGGGCAGTCGGGCAAGATGGTCTGGCTGTAACGTGCGCCGTAGAAGAGCTGTTGCCATTGGTGGACCATCCCGAGTGCGGCATTGTCCATGATGAGCACCTTGACATCCACGCCGGCGGAGGCGGCGGTGGCAAGTTCCTGGATGTTCATCTGAAGAGAACCATCACCGGCGATGCAGATGACGGTCTTGTCAGGACAGGCGATCTTGGCGCCGATGCTTGCGGGAAGGCCGAAGCCCATCGTGCCGAGGCCGCCGCTCGAGAGGAAGGTGCGGGGCAGGTCGCGCATGATGTGCTGGGCTGCCCACATCTGATGCTGACCCACCTCGGTCACGACGATGGAGGAGCTGCGGTCGAGCATCGAGGACAGGAGGTCCAGCGACCCCTCGGGCGAGATCCTGCCGTTCTTGGAGGAAAGGCCCGGATGATGGAAGGGATGCCGTTTCTCCTCCTGCTCGATCTCCTCCAGCCAGGCGGCGCTCAACGGTCTGTAGCCACGCTTCTCGATCTCGTCGCACAGGCGCGCGAGGACACGCTTGGCATCGCCCACGATGGGAACCTGGGCGTGCCGGTTCTTGCCGATCTCGGCGGGGTCGATGTCGATATGGATGACCTTCGCCCCGGGAGCGAAGTCGGACAGGCGCCCCGTGACGCGGTCGGAGAAGCGTGCTCCCACTGCGATGATGAGATCGGCACCGGTGATCGCCTGGTTGGCGAACCTCGAACCATGCATGCCGACGAGACCGAGGCACAGGGGATGCCCGTCGGGGAACCCACCCTTGCCCATGAGCGTGCAGACCACGGGGACCTGCATGAGTTCGGCCAGGCGTGCGAGCTCGCTGCCGGCATCCGAGGCGATGATGCCCCCTCCTGCGTAGAGGATGGGCCGTTCGGATGAGCCGATGAGCTCCGCTGCCTGGCGGACCTGGCGTGCATTGCCCTTGATGGTGGGACGGTAGGAGGGGAGGTTGATCTTCTCAGGGTACTCGAAGACCATCTCCGCGGCTGCGATGTCGCTGGGGACGTCGATGAGCACGGGCCCCGGACGTCCCGAGTTGGCGATATGGAACGCCTCACGGAAGGTACGGGTGAGGTCGTCCGTGCTCTGCAGCAGGTAGCTGTGCTTGACGATGGGCATCGTGATGCCCACGATGTCGGATTCCTGGAAGGCGTCGGTCCCGATGACCCTGCGGGGGACCTGGCCGGTGACGACCACCATCGGGACACTGTCCATGTAGGCCGTGGCGATGGCGGTCACCGTGTTGGTCGCACCAGGACCCGATGTGACGAGGACCACCCCGGTCCGACCCGTCGCACGCGCATAACCATCGGCCTCGTGGGCGGCTCCCTGCTCATGGCGTGCGAGGACGTGGGTGATCTGCTTGGAGTCGTAGAGAGCGTCGTAGATCTTGAT
This sequence comes from uncultured Actinomycetes bacterium, assembly GCA_900313875.1. Lineage (GTDB taxonomy): Bacteria > Actinomycetota > Coriobacteriia > Coriobacteriales > RUG844 > RUG844. The sequence continues at coordinate 1,377 of OMSY01000056.1, read as the reverse complement.
GGCCTGACCGCCAGGGTAGCCGAAGACCACGTCCACCCCCTCTGCCTCGAGGCAGGCGATGATGGCCTGTGCGCCGGTCATGGTCTCACCTTGCCGCGGGCTGATGGCCTGCGATGCGTCCGATATCCGGTCGGCCCCGGTGGCCGGGTCGGCGGTGTCGTTCCTTGGCCGCATGTCGTGTCCCTCCTGTCGTCCTTCCGGGACGGCAAACCATGTTCGCTCGCAGTGCCGTTCCTGCAACAAAAAAGCCCTGTGCGGCAAGCTGCATCAGGACCTGTTGCACGGTAGCACCAAGATGGCACGTGTGCATGTCCGTTGTCGAACGGACGACCGATTCAACTTACCGACCACGGGTACCCGGGAGGGTTGCTTCCGGGTACGGATGGTTTTGCCGTCGAATTGCTCAGGGGTGGCTTTCGGGCCGTCCCCCACCGGCTCGCAGCATCCGCCGGCTCTCTGGAGAGGGATTCGTCCGTACTTTCCCCGTCATCGCATCTCTATGCGGTTACTGTTGGAGTATACGCTTGGACGGACGTGATGCAAGGGCTGGTCGCGTTTGTCAAGGACTCGATGAAAGTCCGATGGAGCGTGGTGTGCTATCATCAGCGCGAAATCACGACGCCGCATCGTGTGGGTTTCCGAGATGCGGGAAGATACAAGGGTGGGACCATGGCGAGTTATCTGGTTGATTATGAGAACGTGCAGAGCAGCGGTCTGGAGGGTTTGGACCGGCTCACGGGCGATGACGATGTCTATATCTTCTACAGTGACAATGCGGACAAGATCACCTTCGCGGTGCACAAGCTGCTCAACGAGACCAATGCACAGGTCCATTACGTGCATGTCGAGGTGGGGCACAAGAACGCGTTGGATTTCCAGCTTGCGACGTATCTGGGCTATCTGATCGCCAACCAGCTTGGCGAGCAGTACTTCCTCGTCACACGGGACAACGGATTCGAGGCGATTTCCAGGTTCTGGAAGGGCAAGTACGTGCGGGTCGATATCGCGAGCAACCTCACGGGTCGTTCGAAGGCAGCCATCGCCGACGAGCTCACGGCCAAGACACGTGCGCTGCTCGGCGATACCGAGGAGGTGCCGACCGTCGTCGGGTTCATACAGAAGTACAAGACGAAGAACGGCCTCAACAACGCCCTCGGCAAGGAATACGGCTCGCAGCGTGCAGGCGAGATCTACAAGGCCATCAAACCGCTCATCGCCGACAAGAAGGGCTCCGATCAAAGCAACGGGCGCTCGCGCTCGAAGAGCCGTGGGTCATCCAGCAAGAAGAACGGCAACGGTGGCTCTGCAGGCAATGGGAGCAGCGGGAGCGGCGGCTCCGGTTCCCAGGGATGATGGTGTTGGGTTGCAGGTTATCGT
>OMSY01000077.1 GCA_900313875.1 uncultured Actinomycetes bacterium | reverse complement strand
TTCGGGGCAGGGGTCGCAAAGGACCGGCATGGGTGTGGACCTGCTCGACATACCCTCGGTGGCGCACGTGTTCGCATGCGCGTCCGAGGTGTTCGGGCGCGACATGGTGCAGCTCGTCACGGGGGCATCGGCAGAGGAGCTCGATGATACCCGGAACGCCCAGGCGGCGTTGAGCACCCTGTCCGTGGCGGCTGCGCGTGCCTGTGAGGAGTGCGGCGTGGTGCCCTCTGCGGCGCTGGGTTTCTCGCTCGGTCAAGTGAGCGCGTTGGCGGTCACGGGCATGCTCACCGATGAGGAGACCTTCAGGTTGGTCGCAATCAGGTCCGAGCTCATGGGGGAGGCAACCTATGGACGACCAGGCGCCATGACCGCCTTGTTGAAGGCGGACCCGGATGAGGTGGAAGAGCTGTGTGCGCTGTGCAGGCGGGGACAGGTGCTGCAACCTGCGAACTTCAACTGTCCAGGGCAGATAGTCGTGTCTGGAGATATAAGCGCTATCGAGCGTGTCGAGGAGGCTTGGGTTGCCCGGCATAAGCGTTTCTCGCGGCTGGCGACCTCGGGAGCGTTCCACAGCCCGCTCATGCACGAGGCGGCAATCGAGCTGGACGAATATCTCGTGCAGGTGACCTTCTCGGAGCCGCGCATCCCGTTGATCTGCAACGTCGACGCGCGCCCTCTCGATGCCGCGCATGCACGTGAGCACTTGAGCGCACATCTGACCCATCCGGTCCTGTTCCAGCAAAGTGTTGAACTTCTGAAGGGTGCAGGTGCCAGCCTGTTCGTGGAACTGGGTCCCGGTGGCGTGCTCTCGGGGCTTGTGCGGCGTGTCGACAGGGGGCTGCGTTGCATGGCTGTTCAGGACAAGGAAAGCCTTGCTGTTCTTGCCGGGGTGGGACAGGGAACCGACCCCTGTCCCACCCCGCCGCCGTCCCAGTCAGGTCGCCCGTAGAACGTGACAGGACACGAGTCGATGAGGAGACGGATATGGACGAATCAGCTCAGGAGGTTTCCACCCGCTGTGCTCTCGTGACGGGATCGAGCCGTGGAATCGGGCTGGCCATCGCCAGGTCGTTGGCGGAGACGGGGTGTGACGTGGCGCTCAACTGTTCCGGGTCTGCACGCCTTCCCGCCCTCGAGGAAACGGCTGCGGAGATCGCTCAGCGCTTCGGTGTGCAGGCAACAGCCTTCGCCGCCGACATCTCGAAACCCGAGGAGGCGAAGCGGCTGGTCGATGAGGCGCTTGCGGCCTTCGGGCACATCGACATCCTGGTCAACAACGCCGGGATCACGCGTGATGGGTCGATCGTGCGTATGACCGAACAGGATTTCGACGACGTCATCGCCGTGAATCTCAAGGGTGCCTTCAACTGCTGCAAGGCGGTTGCGCGACCCATGATGAGGCAACGTTTCGGGCGCATCATCTCCCTGAGCAGCGTGGTCGGCATATATGGCAATGCGGGTCAGGTGAATTATGCTGCATCGAAGGCTGGCGTCATCGGCATGACCAAGGCGCTGTCCCGGGAGCTTGTCTCACGGGGCATCACGGTCAATGCGGTGGCGCCGGGTTTCATTTCCACGGACATGACCGATGCACTTCCCGACAGGCAGCGTGCACTCCTCGTCGAACGTATCGGGTGCGGTCGGCTGGGAACACCGGAGGACGTGGCGAACGTGGTGCGTTTCCTTGCAAGCGATGGGGCGGGATATGTGACCGGACAGGTGATTTGCGTGGACGGAGGTCTTCAAGCATGAGCAACCTGGATACGAGGAGACCCGACGGGACCCACCGCGTGGTCATCACGGGCATGGGCGCCATCACCCCTGCGGGGGTGGGCGTCCCGGTCCTGTGGGATGCTGTCATGGAGAGGAGATGCGCCATCGCTCCCATCGAACGGTTCGACACTGCCGGTTTCGACGTGCACATCGCAGGGGAGGTACGCGGGTTCGACCCTTCCGCATATGGTATGTCCAAGCGGGAGGCGCGTCGGCTCGGCCGGTTCGTGCAATATGCGATCGTCGCTTCCGATGAGGCGCTGGCGCAGTCGGGGCTCGATATGGGAAGCGAGGACGCCACGCGTGTGGCGGTGGTCTACGGAACGGGCATCGGGGGCATCGACGAGCTGCAGCGGGGGTTCGACACGCTGCGTGACAAGGGACCCAAGCGCGTGAACCCGCTGTTCGTCCCCACCATGATCGGCAACATCGCGGCGGGCACCCTTGCCCTCCGCTACGGCATGCGGGGGGAATGTCTCGATGTGGTGACCGCCTGCTCGACCGGTGCGCATGCCATCGGTACCGCAACACGTGACATCCGTCATGGATATGTGGACGTCGTGCTGGCCGGTGGGACCGAGGAGGCCGTGAACCCCATCTGCATCGCGGGGTTCTCGAACCTTGGGGCTCTTTCCCATGAGGATGACCCCACCTCGGCATCGCTGCCCTTCGATATCCGCCGGGGCGGGTTCGTGGCTGGCGAAGGTGCGGGTACCGTGGTCCTGGAATCGATGGAACATGCCCTCGCACGTGGCGCCACGCCCTTGGCGGAGGTCGCCGGATTCGGTTCGACATGCGATGCCCATCACATGACCGCACCCGATCCGGAGGCGGGGGGCATCATCCGCGCAATGGCCGCGGCACTTGCCGAAGGCGGGTTCGAACCCCGTGACCTGGGACATCTGAACGCCCATGGCACGGGCACCGAAGCCAACGACAGGACCGAGTCCGTCGCGCTGCTGGCGCTGTGTGGCGAGGATGCGGGACGGCGCGTGCCGGTGACCTCGGTCAAGGGC
>OMSY01000095.1 GCA_900313875.1 uncultured Actinomycetes bacterium | reverse complement strand
TATCTCGCGCATATCGTCTTCGGAACGGCTACCGACACCGACGATGCGCAGGGAGCCGTCATAGAGACGGCCCCGGTGGGTGGTGACCTTGCGGAGCGCGAGGTCGCCGAACGGCTCCTTGCATCGTTCACGGGGATGATCGAGCAGGTCCCCCCACGGTATTCGGCGATCAAGAAGGCAAGTCGCAAGGCGTACGAGGCTGCTCGGGCAGGAGAGGAGTTCGAGCTCGAGGCCCGTGAGGTCACGGTGCATGCCGCCCATCTCCTGCAGGTCTGTCGTGATGGCTCGGACGGGACCTTGACATGGGATGTCGTGTTCGATGTATCGAAGGGTACCTATGTCCGTGCGCTCGCACGCGATATCGGGAAGGCGGCAGGTACTTGTGCACACCTCGGGGAGCTCAGGCGTCTCACGCTGGGTTCCGTGCGGTTGAGCATGGCGCATGGCCTCGACGAGCTTGCGGGCTTGTCCTTCGATGAGGCCTGCATCGACCCCGTGCAGGTGCTCGGTATCCCCGCATACGACCTTTCTGCCGAGGATGCCCGCAAGGTCGCGTCCGGTGGCAAGCTCTCGCTTGGCCTCGGCATGACCGGCGAGCTCGTCGCCGTCACGCATGCGGGCCGCCTCCTCGCGCTTTACGAGCATGGGGATACCTGCTATCGTCCCAGAACCGTGATACCCGGGGGTGTCACGCGTGGCGTTTGAGGGGGTCAGGTCGAACATCTCGTATTCCCTGGAGCCGGGCATCGGAACAGGTGTCTGCGCTATCGGGGTGTTCGATGGTGTGCACAGGGGTCATCGTCATCTCATCTCCCAGATGGTCGAAGCGGCGCATGCGCTCGACCTGCCCTCGGTCATCGTGACCTTCGACATCGATCCCGAGGAGCTGTTCCTGACCGGCGGGATGCACGACAAGCTGCTCTCCAACGATGAGCGGGTCGAGTTGCTCGCATCGCTCGGTGCCACCCATGTCCAGGTCATCACGTTCGATGAGAGGCTGTCCTCGCTTGCACCGGATGTCTTCTGCGATGAGGTGCTGGCGAGGTTCATGGAACCGGTGCAGGTCCATGTCGGTGAGGATTTCAGGTTCGGTGCGGGGGCGGCAGGCACCGCTGGGGACCTGAAGGCATGGGGTGCAGGGCATCGGTGCACATGCGTGACCCATCCCCTCTACCGTCTTCGGGATGGATTCGTCACGGCAACCCGTATCCGTGGTCTCCTGGCATCCGGGGAGGTCATCGAGGCGGGTGTCCTGCTCGGTCGTGACCATCGGCTGCGCGGGAAGGTCGTGCATGGGGTTGAACGGGGCAGGGAACTCGGTTTCCCGACTGCCAACGTCGAGGTGCCGGGTTGCTGCCAGACTGTCTGCGAGGGCGTGTATGCAGGGTACGTCGGATTCGGGGAACAGCGGGTCCCGGCTGCCATCTCCGTCGGTGCTTCACCGACGTTCCCCGATGCTCCAGGGCGTCTCGAGTGCCATCTCATCGGTTTCGAGGGCGATCTCTACGGGCAGGAGGTCACCGTCACCTTCGTCGTGCGGCTGAGGTCGATGACCGCGTTCGCGACGGTCGATGAGCTCGTGGCGAGCATCGGAGCCGATATCTCCTGGGTGCGGGACCATCTGGGTACGTGGGGAGGCCACCATGCCGCCATCGCCGGTCGGCGCCATGGAGTCGTGTGAACCTGAAGGGGAGGGAGGACCGTATGGGCCGCATCACGCCTGAGGACATCGAGCGCGTCAGGGAGGCATCGGATTTCGTCGCCATCGCCTCCGAGAACCTCATGCTGCAGCGTGCCGGACGCAAGTACAAGGCATGCTGTCCCTTCCATGAGGAGAAGACCCCCTCCTTCCAGATCGACCCGGATCTCAAGCTCTGGCATTGTTTCGGGTGCGGTGAAGGCGGGGACATCTTCGACTATGTGGGACGCATCCACAACCTCGATTTCCCCGACTCGGTACGCTTCCTTGCCGACAAGGCGCACATCGAGCTTGTCGAGGTCGAGGGGACGAGAACCCAGCCGCGGGGACACAAGGAGCGCTTGAAGGCCGCCTGTGCCGCTGCGGAGGAGTTCTACCATCACGAGCTCATGCGCTCATCGGGGCAAGGGGCCGCTGCGGCGCGCTCGTACCTTGCCGGACGTGGGTTCGGGTCCGAGGTCTGCAAGCGCTGGAAGCTCGGCTATGCTCCGGGGCATGGCGCGCTCCGTGCCCATCTTGCCCAGGAGGGATTCACCTTGTCCGAGATGGTGGAGGCGAACCTGGTCCTGCAGCGGGACGGTGCGACCGTGCGTGACCGTTTCTTCAACCGTGTCATGTTCCCCATCCATGACCGGTTGGGGAAGAGCATCGCGTTCGGCGGGAGGATCATCGGGCAAGGGGAGCCGAAATACCTCAACTCGTCAGAGACGCCCGTCTTCCACAAGTCATCGAACCTCTTCGCCATCGACCGTGCACGCAACCACATCACCACCGAGGCCTGTGCGATCGTGGTGGAAGGCTACACGGATGTCATCGCGCTGCACGAGGCCGGTATCGCCAACGTCGTGGCGACATTGGGGACGGCTCTGACCCAGCAGCATGTCCGCATGCTGCGCAACATGCGGCCCAAGCGCATCGTCTACCTGTTCGATGGGGATTCCGCTGGCCAGAGGGCGGCGGACCGTGCAACCGAGTTCATCGATGTGGGCATGACGCCGGAGGCGGGCAGCGATTATGTCGAGTTCCAGGTCGCGGTGCTGCCCGATGACCTCGATCCGGCGGATTTCGTCGCCGAGCGCGGTGCCGATGCCCTGCGTGAGGTGATCGACGGTGCGGTCCCCCTCATCCGTTTCGCGATAGACCGCAGGCTCGAGGCATGGGACCTCTCGAATCCCGGACAGCGTGCCAAGGCGCTCGAGGAGGCGGTCGCGCTGCTCGCACCCATCAAGCAGTCGCTCATCGCCGCAGACTATGCGAACTACATCGCCGATGCGTTGCATGCCGATGTCCAGGTCTGCCTGCGTGCGCTTGCGCAGGCGAATCCGCGACGGAGACCACGTGCCGATGAGGATGTGCCGCAACGACGGCCGGCACAACCGCAGGCGCATGTCGAGACCGCTGACGAGCGGACGCAGCGGGAGCTGCTCACGTTGCTGGTCACGAGACCGGGATTGCTCGATGCCTGCGAGGGGATGGACCTCACGAAGGTCGAGTGGAGCCTGCCGGTTGCAAGGCAGGTTGCGGATGTTCTCGTGCAGGACGGTGCATCGCAGGACAAGGGCGTCCTGCAGAGGGTCATGCAGCTCGAGGGAACCGCTGCCTTCCTTGCTGCTGGTACGCTCGACTCCCTGTCTGATGCGGAAGCCCTGGATGTGGCATGGGTCCTCTATCGCCAGGCCAGGGAGAGACAGTTGGAGAAAGATATCCGTTCGGCAACGATTGCCTTGAAGAACTTGAATCCAGATGATGTGGACGAGTATAAAAAGTACTTTGAGTTGATATCCGCGCTTCAACAGGACCTCAAGAAGTTGCGTATGATGCAAACCGGCCGATGAGCCATGTACCTGCTTGTCAACGCGGGACTCCGTTTCCTATCAGTTCGATGGAAGGGATAAAGCGTGCCAAAACCCACGAAGGCGCCTACGTCTCAACAATCCGTTAAGATTCCCGAGGTTCTCGATGAGCTCGTCAAAAGTGCCTCCAAGAAAGGCGAGCTGACCGATGACGAGGTCCTCGCCAGCCTTGCCAAGGTGAGGAACTACACCCAAGCCCAGCAGGAGGAGCTCTACCGCGGGCTCGAGGAAGCCGGGATCAAGGTCATTGCGCCAGTCGATGATGACGAACTCGATTCGGTCGAGCCGGACCTGGTCGATTTCGTCGATGACGACCTCGATGGGGATGGGGAGGACGAGGACAAGGACCTGTCCGACGAGGGGCTGCTCGAGGGCATTCCCGAAGAGGAGCTCAGGGCTCCCTCCTCATCCCGTATATCGCCGCCGAAGAGCTCATCCCGTCCGAAGCGCAGGCGCCGTTCCGATTCCGCCAACGTCGCCGTCCTCACGGGCGATCCGGTCCGCATGTACCTCAAGGAGATCGGCAAGGTGGACCTGCTGACCGCCGAGGAGGAGATCGACCTCGCGATGAAGATCGAGGCGGGCACCGAGGCCACGCGCCAGCTCGAGGAGGCCGAGGAGGCCGGTATCGAGCTCGAGCGTCGCGAGTTGAGGCGTCTCACCCGGGTCGAGCAGGTGGGACTCGATGCCAAGCAACAGCTGATCGAGGCCAACCTACGCCTCGTCGTCTCCATCGCCAAACGTTACGTCGGGCGAGGCATGCTCTTCCTCGACCTCATCCAGGAAGGCAACCTCGGCCTCATCCGCGCGGTCGAGAAGTTCGACTACACCAAGGGATTCAAGTTCAGCACCTATGCGACCTGGTGGATTCGTCAGGCCATCACCCGTGCCATCGCCGACCAGGCCCGCACGATCCGCATCCCCGTGCACATGGTCGAGACGATCAACAAGCTCGTGCGTATCCAGCGCCAGCTCCTGCAGGAGCTGGGGCGTGAGCCCAAGCCCGAGGAGATCGGCGAGAGGATGGGCATCGATGCCGACCGTGTCCGCGAGATCCAGAAGATCAGCCAGGAGCCGGTGAGCCTCGAGACGCCCATCGGCGAGGAGGAGGACAGCCAGCTCGGTGACTTCATCGAGGATGGCGAGGCCATCGCGCCGCCAGATGCCGCGAGCTTCATGATGCTGCAGGAGCAGCTCGGGAAGGTCCTCGAGGGTCTTGCCGAGCGCGAGCGCAAGGTCATCGAGTTGCGTTTCGGTCTCAAGGACGGACATCCGCGCACGCTCGAGGAGGTCGGGCGTGAGTTCGGCGTCACGCGTGAGAGGATCCGTCAGATAGAGAGCAAGACCCTTGCCAAGCTGCGTCATCCGTCGCGCTCGAGCAAGCTCAAGGATTACCTGTATCTGGAGGACTGACGGTTGCGGGGCGGGAGGCCGACCCGGTCGTTCCGCCCTGTACCGCGCTAGCTTCGGTTCCCGCACCATTGCTTCAGCTGATGCCTGCCCCGCCCGTTGGTTCCCGCCAGTCGAGCGGGGCAGGTGTTTCGTGATAGTCTGGTCGGGATTCCAGGTTCGCTCATCGTCTCATCGGGGAGAGTCATGTGGAACATGCTGTGGCCGATGCTGGTCATCGTCACGTCCAACACGATCTACAACGTATGCGCCAAGTCGACACCGTCTGATGTGAACCCGTTCTTCTCGCTGGCGATCACCTATACCGTCGCGACGCTGTGCTCCGTCATCATGTTCCTCCTGACCGCCAAGGAGAAGGGGGTCCCCGCCGAGTTCGCCAAGACCAATTGGGCGAGCTGGGTGCTCGGTGTCGCCATCGTGGGTCTCGAGTTCGGGTTCCTCATGGCGTTCCGCAACGGCTGGCTGGTCAGCCAGGCTCAGCTGGTGGCGAGCATCGCCGTGGCCTGCGCCCTCATCTGTGTCGGGGTGCTGTTGTTCAAGGAAACGCTGACGGTGCGGCAGGTCATCGGCATGGCCATCTGCGCGGTGGGGCTCGTGCTCGTCGCACGGTGATGTCACCATCGCAATCACCGATACCCCTCATGACACGTCTGTATGTCCGGGGTCGGTAGCGCTACTATCTTCAGATGGGAAATCAATCGGATCGACGCCACGGGCCATGCTGCTCGGGGTGATGACGGCGGAAGACGGGAAGACATGATCGAGCTTTGGGATATCTACGACGAGAACAGGCAGCGGACCGGGAAGACCATGGGGTACAACGATTGGCACATGGAGCCGGGCGAGTTCCATATCACGGTGCTCGGTGTGGTCCAGCGTGCGAGCGATGGCGCCTTCCTCATCACCCAGCGACGGCTCGACAAGGAGTGGGGCGCCGGCTGGTGGGAGATTCCCGGCGGCGGTGTCCGTGCGGGTGAGGAACCCGACCAGGCGGTGCTGCGCGAGATCGGTGAGGAGACCGGCCTGGATGTCTCCGATGCCGAGGGTGGCTATGTCTTCTCCTACAAGCGGGTGAATCCCGAGGAGAAGAACAACTACTTCGTCGACATCTACAAGTTCGTCATGGAGTTCGATGAGGCCGACGTCAGGACACAGGAGGAAGAGGTCGCGGGCTTCAAGCTCGCGCAGGTCGAGGAGATCCGCGAGTATGGCGAGCAGGGCATCTTCCTCCATTACGACAGCATCAAGCGTGTCTTCGAGTAGCTGGCGGGTCATGATGTGAACATGGTCGGATCCCGGACGGGGAAGGGCCCCTGGGACGGGAAAGGGCCGCCAGCTTGGCGACCCCTGATGTTCTGGCTCCCCGGGTAGGATTCGAACCTACAACCCTCCGGTTAACAGCCGGATGCTCTGCCGTTGAGCTACCGAGGAATATGCGGTTCGCTCTTTCGAGCGCGTTTGTGAGTATACATCAAACTCCGTCCCTTACAAGCGCTGATTCACGAGGCTTGCATCCTGTTCGGCGAGTGAACATATGGCAGCATCAGGGCGACTTCCCGACACGAAGACCTTCCCACGAACCTCGGTCCAACCTCCCTGTCTTCCTGATGGTATGGCATAATCGAACGAGATGAATACCTGGAGGGAAGGGACGTGCCCATGAACACGCAAGGTTGGATGCACCCGAACGAGGGCGAGGCCATCGCCGCGATCCACGAGATAGACCCGGAGTCGAATCTGCTGATGGAATGCCTCTTCAACGAGTCGCGTCAGGCTGTCTGGGAGGCGGCTGTCGTGCATTACAATCCGGAGCGGCGCCGCAAGCAGTACACGAAGTACATCAAGTTCCTCACCAACCAGCAGAAGATCGCGACCATCGCCGTCAAGTGTCCTGACATCCAGATGTGCCAGTTCGCCGCGACGAAGCTCGAGGACCAGACCATCCTCAAGGAGATGTACGCATCCGATGAGAACCAGCAGTACAGGAACCGTATCCTGCAGCTCCTCGAGGATTTCGACTTCATCGCGGAGGAGTTGCACAAGAAGAACCCGGCGGAGCTGGAATCGTTCTTCGACGAGATCTCCGAATCGGATATCGCCCTGCGTTTCTACCGCAGGCTTCCCGAGGGTTGCAACGACTTGCACGCCCTTGCACTGAAGCGTCATATCGCCCTCGCCTCCATCGAGCAGCTGCTCGACGCGTTGCACAAGGACGAGGTGAAAGTCTTCCAGGATGCTGCTCTCGAGCGTCTCATCCACCTCACCGACCTCGAGAAGATCAAGCTCAGTCCCGAGGATGCCCAGGCGATC
>OMSY01000078.1 GCA_900313875.1 uncultured Actinomycetes bacterium | reverse complement strand
GGTACCGGGAACCAAAGGGTACCGGGAACCAAAGGGAACCGGCTTTCGGTACCGGGAACCAAATGGTACCGGGAACCAAAAGGAACCGATTGGTACCGGGAACCAAAAGGGAACCATTCGGAGTCGTTCGGTACCGGGAACCATCTGTCGCGTTCCGGTATCATACGGTACCGGGAACCGAAGCCCCGGGAACCGAAGCCGCGGTTCCAGATGATGGTAGCAGACCATGTTCCCGCATCGGTGCAGGGCGACACCCTGACCCGGTTGCCGTCCTTAACACAATCGTAATTACCGGGGTGGAGGTGGATGCTACACTGAAACCCCAGTTGTTCGTAGACATCGACAGATACGGAGGCTGGGTTCCCATGGCAAAGCATATCTTCGTGACCGGTGGCGTCGTATCCTCCCTCGGCAAGGGCATCACCGCAGCTTCACTCGGCAGTCTTCTCAAGGCACGCGGTTACAAGGTCACGATGCAGAAAATGGACCCTTATCTCAACGTCGACCCCGGTACCATGAGTCCTTTTCAGCATGGCGAGGTGTTCGTCACGGATGATGGCGCCGAGACCGATCTCGACTTGGGCCATTATGAGCGCTTCATCGATGAGAACCTCACCCGTGCGTCCAATTTCACGCAGGGTTCCGTCTATCAGACCCTCATCCTGAAGGAGCGCCGTGGCGATTTCCTCGGGGGGACGGTGCAGGTCATCCCCCATGTGACCAACGAGATCAAGGAGCGTCTGCGTCGGATCGCCATGGAGAGCGGTGCCGACATCGTCATCTCGGAGATCGGTGGCACCATCGGCGATATCGAGGGGCAGCCCTTCATAGAGGCGGCACGTCAGTACCGCAAGGAGATGGGCGCCGACAACGTGTGCTTCATCCACGTCACGCTCGTCCCCTACATCCCCGCTGCCCATGAGGTCAAGACCAAACCGACCCAGCATTCGGTCAAGGAGCTACGCAGCATGGGCGTGCAGCCGGATTTCATCGTCTGCCGCTCGAGTCACGAGATCGACGAGGGGGTGCGCGCCAAGATCGGCCTGTTCTGCGACGTGGCCACCGAGAACGTGCTCGCCTGCATCGATGCGCCGAGCATATACGAGGTGCCCGTCGACCTGTACCAGCAGGGCTTCGATGCCAAGGTGCTGCACCGCCTCGATCTCACCTGCGCTCCCATCGACCTGTCCTCCTGGCATGGGTTCCTCGAAAGGGCGCGTGCCTGCAGGGGCACGGTCGACATCGCACTCGTCGGGAAGTATGTCTCCCTTCCCGATTCCTATCTGTCGGTCATCGAGGCGCTCAAGCATGCCGGTGTCCAGAATGGGCATCATGTCGAGGTGCACCTCATCAGTGCGGAGGACATGACACCCGAGAATGCGGCCGAACAGCTCAAGGGCATGGATGGCGTGCTCGTTCCCGGGGGGTTCGGGATCCGCGCCTTCGATGGCAAGATCGCCGCCGCGCATCATGCCCGCGTGTCGGACACCCCTTTCCTGGGCATCTGCTTGGGGTTGCAGGCGGCAGTCTGCGAATACGCGCGGTACGTGTGTGGGATGGAGGGCGCTTCGAGTACCGAATTCTGCGATGACCTCGAGTTTCCCGTCATCGACCTCATGCCCGGGCAGGTGGATGTTGCCGACAAGGGAGGCACGATGCGCCTTGGCGCGTATCCATGCGAATTGGTACCCGGTACCAAAGCTGCCGCAGCTTATGATGGCGAGGAGGTCGTTTACGAGAGGCACCGCCATCGTTACGAGGTGAACAACGCGTTTCGCGAGCAGCTGACCGAAGCCGGGCTCGTCATCTCGGGAACGTCACCCGACGGGCGGCTTGTCGAGATGGTCGAGGTGCCCGGTCACCGTTGGTACATGGGAACGCAGGCGCATCCCGAGTTCAAGAGTCGGCCGACGCGGTGTCATCCGCTGTTCCGGGATTTCGTCGCCGCAGCTTGCGAGGTACATGGGGAGCGTCATGGTTGGGAGGAATGACATATGACCGTTGGCGGGATGGGGCTGCCGGAACCCGATGAGAAGCGCGTGCTCCAGACGTTCCTGGAACTGGCGCGTATCCCGAGTCCGTCGGGACACGAGGCCGGTGTCGCCGCATATGCGCGTTCAGCATTCGAGCATGCCGGATGCGAGGTTGTGATCGACGACACCGCTGCGGTCACCGGTTCGGACACCGGCAACCTCATCGCGACGCTTCCCGGAACGGTTCCAGGTACCATCTTCATCACTGCGCACATGGACACGATGACCCCTGCCGATGAGATCAGGCCCCAGGTGGGGGAGGATGGCATCATCCGCTCGGATGGAACATCGGTTCTCGGTGGGGATGACAAGGTCGGTATCGCTGCGGCGATAGAGGTCGTGCGGGTGCTCGCCTCGGCCTCCCTGCCGAGACCGGAGGTGAGGGTGCTCCTCACCGTGCAGGAGGAGGTCGGACTCGTCGGTGCCCGTGCACTTGCAGACGACCTGTTCGACGGGGCGCTCACGTTGGTCTGCGATGAGCCGGGTGAACCGGGAACGGTGGTTGTCACGGCACCGTTCCACCATACATTCTCCGCGACGTTCAGGGGTGTCGCCTCGCACGCAGCGGCTGCGCCCGAGATGGGCATCTCCGCCATCCGCATGGCTGCAGATGCCGTTGCGTCGATGCAGCTCGGTCGGGTTGGCGCCGATGCCGTCGCCAACGTGGGCACCATCGGCGGGGGGACTGCGGACAACACGGTTCCCCCCGAATGCACCATCACCGGCGAGTGCCGGGCGTTCACCGCGGAGTCTGCCTGTGCCGTGCGTGATGCGATGACCGCCTGCATGGAGCGGGCTGCCGCAGATGCCGGGGGCAAGGTCGACATCGAATGGACTTTCCAGTACCCGGGGTTCCTCATCCCCGCGGAAGCTGCGTCATCACGGCTGGCCGAGCGTGCCGCCGATGCCTGCGACCTGCCTTTCATGCGTGTCGAGTCGCTTGGGGCGACCGATGCCAACGTGTTCACGCTCAAAGGTGCCAGCTGCCTGCTCGTCGCGACGGGCATGAAGGATTTCCATACCACCCATGAAAGCCTTGCGGTGCGTGACCTCGTGGACACCGCCCGGTTCCTGCTCGCCGTCATCTGCATGTTCGGTGATGATGCGGGGCGAGGGGCAGAGGAGCTTGCGGGCGCGGAGGACACCGCATGACCTGGGAAACCCTGCGGGATGAGTACCGTGCCTACCTGATCGTGGAGAAAGGGGCATCGGCCAACACGGTCGAAGCCTATACGCATGATATCGATGGCTACCTGGCATTTCTGGATGAGCGGGGTGTGTCATCACCTGATGAGGTGACGCATGACCTGGTCGTGTCCTATGAGACGTCGCTGCGCGAGCAGGGTTTCGCATCCACATCCATCGAGCGCCATGTCTCGTCGATCAAGGGGTTTTCGCGGTTCCTCGTGGCCGAGGGGTTCGCGCAGGTGGATGCAACCTCGACGGTTCCCCTGCCCAAGAAGATGCGGACGTTGCCACATGTGCTTTCCATCGAGCAGGTTGCGTCGGTGCTCGACCAGCCGTTCGCCGAGACGCCTGCAGGTCTGAGGGACCATGCGATCCTCGAGGTGCTCTACGGCTGCGGTCTGCGTGTGAGCGAGCTCTGCGGGCTCGAGCGCTCCAACCTGTTCCTTGACGAGGGGGTTGTGCGCGTGTTCGGCAAGGGCAGCAAGGAGCGGTTGAGTCCCATCGGCGGGACCGCTTTGGAGGTGCTGTCGACATACCTCGATGAGGGCAGGCCCAATCTGGTGCGCCCACTGGCACATCCCGAGGCGGCGGAGGCGGTGTATCTCAACGTGCGTGGTGGCCGTATCACGCGGCAAGCCGTCCATCGCATCGTTGCCGACTACGGTGCACGGGTGGGCATCGAGGGGCTGCATCCGCACACGTTGCGTCATTCGTTCGCGACGCACATGTTGGCAGGTGGTGCCGATCTCCGGGCGCTGCAGGAGATGCTCGGACACAGTGACATCTCGACGACGCAGATCTACACGCATGTCGATAGGACCCATGTCCGGGCAGAGTACCTTGCCGCACATCCCCGAGCGCACGGTCATTGAGCGCTCGGGGACGGCGGTGTGGAGCTTGTCGGGACGTTATAGGGTATCGCGTGCGCTGGCGTGCAGCGGGGGTGCGTTGCCTTGCATCGCATCGTCTTGGCTTGCCTTGCCGATGTCTTGCTTTGCCATCACTTCACGTGCACGTCATCCGGGCGCCCCGCGTCAGTGGTCGCCCAGCTTCTTGCCCGTGAGCCCCTCCCACGCGTCTTTGATCGAGCGGGCGTCCTTGACGCCGAACAGCTGCTCGAACAGGCCCGTGCTCAGGGCCTCCTCGTTGCCCATGTTGATGGTTGCGACGCCGTCCTGGAAGCTGACGAGCGCGATATGGCGTTGCATGGAAGG
>OMSY01000067.1 GCA_900313875.1 uncultured Actinomycetes bacterium | reverse complement strand
GGGGCGTTACGCTACCAGGAGAGCACCTCGCACCCATCCTCCGTGACGACGACCTGTACCTCCCATTGCGCGCTCGGCTTGCCGTCCTTCGTGCGCACCGTCCAGCCATTGGGATCGCTCATGTCGATGGCGGCGTTCCCCATGTTGACCATGGGCTCGATGGTGAAGCACACACCGGGGGCAAGGACGGGGCCGGTACCGGCCTTCGCCACGAAGCTCACGAACGGGTCCTCATGGAACTCGAGCCCGATGCCATGCCCCCCGAATTCCACCACCACGGAGAAGCCCGCATCGGTCACGACCTTGTTCACGGCGGCGCTGACATCACCGAGATGGATCCAGGGCTTCACAGCGGCCACACCCGCCTTGACGGCATCATGCGTGACCTCCACCAGCCGCTTCACCTCGGGATCCACCTGCCCGATGCAGAACATGCGCGACGAATCGGAGAAGTACCCATCCTTGATGGTGGAGCAATCCACGTTGACGATGTCCCCGTCCCTGAGGATATCATCGGGACTCGGGATCCCATGGCAGACGACATCGTTGATGGAGGTGCAGACGCTCTTGGGAAACCCCTCGTAGCCGAGGTCTGCGGGGATGCCCCCATGGGCGACGGTGTAGTCATAGATCCACTGGTCGACCTGCTCGGTGCTGACCCCCGCCCCGATACGCTCGGCTACGTGGTCCAGGACGCCGATGTTCACCTCGGCGCTGGCCTTGATGCCCTCGATGTCCGCGGAGGTCTTGAGCAGGGAACGGGGAAAGACCTCCTTCCCCTCGCGGAAGAGCAGGTCGAGCTTCTCATCGATCGCCAGATGGCATTTCTTGTACTTCTTACCGCTTCCACACCAGCACTTGTCGTTGCGATCGGGGGAATCCATACCGTCATACATCGGCATGACCTTTCTATGAGTGGCTTCCGTGAAACGCGGCCTCAGGAGTCGCCGAACTCCTCGTCGCGCTGGTCCTCCTCGGGATCGTACCTGCGCTCCTGGTATGCACGTGTGATGGCCCGCGCGGAACTGCCGAACAGGTCATCGGTGGTGATCTCGGAGATGTCGACACCCTTCTCCACGGCACGCTGCTCGGCCAACTGGTCGATGATCGAATTCTGGTCGGGCTCATCCGAGTCATAGCGGAAACGCAACTCGTTGAGCGTGTTCACATAGGATGAGGTGATGATACCGGTCGGCAGGGCGATGACCCCGATACCGATGATGGAGGAGATGAAGTTGATGGTGCGTCCGAGCAAGGTCACCGGCACGAAGTCGCCATACCCGATGGTCGCAAGCGAGGTCGCCGACCAGTACATGGCATCGAAGAACGTCTCGAACTCCGTCGTCTCGACATTGAACATGATGAGTGCGATGAGCAGGATGTACCCGAGCAGGAAGCCCATGACGGCGCCCATGGCACGCTTCTCCCGGTTGATCGACTCGAACAGGACGTAGAACCCCCGCGAGTACCGCAGGAGCGAGACGACGAGCAGGAGCCTCAGAAGACGCAGCAGCCTGACCAGGCGCATCGTCGTGGGGAGGAACGTCACGAAGGAGAGGATCGAGAGCAGGTCCACGATCGCCCAGAACTCGAGCGGATAGTGCACGAACGCGAAGATGCCGGAGTACTCATCGCTGCGGATGTCAGCGGTCACCCACCGTGCGAAGTAGTCCAAGATGAAGATGATCATGATGGGCCACTGGATCAGCTCGAGGATCGGATAGGATTGCTTGAAGCAGAGCGGAAGGAAACTCACGAAGGTGAGGATCGTCAACACGACCGAGTACACCTTCGAGGACCGGACATACTCCTTGAAATCGACCATGGTCGCCAGACGACTGCGCCAGGAACCCACTGAAGCACTACCCAACATCTTCGGAATCCACCTCCTTCCGAATCCCATAACCATCTGAAGCGACACTGTACACCTAACCCACAGCGCTATGTCCAGTATTTGGAATCTTTCGATTGAATTTTCACCGGGGCGGCAACACCCACGACCCCGACGGACCGGCCATCGGTCAAAGATGGCTGAGCTGGCGGGGAACAGGGGCTGCAGCAGG
>OMSY01000080.1 GCA_900313875.1 uncultured Actinomycetes bacterium | reverse complement strand
GCCCTCTCGAGGAGCTTGTCCGCTTCCTCGTCGCCGATGAGCGCCTTCAAGGATGCTTCATCGGGAGTAGCGCCATCGGGGCTGCTAGCAAGGGTCTGCTCGGTGGAGCCCTGACCCGAGCTTCCACCCGTCTGCGCCGTGCTGTCCGAGCCTCTGCTCAGAAATGCTCCCACACAGCGGGTCAACGCGAACACGAGCACGAGGACAACAAGAAGGGCAGCGATATGCGAATAGGGTAGATTCGGCAAGGCAATCGGCTTGCGATGGGCCTTCTGCCCATATCGGGAGCCCTGCCTTCGTCGGGCATCCTGCGCATGGCGAGCCGCATCCTGCCGTCGGGTATCCTGTGTGCGCCGAGCGGAGCCACGACTCCTACGGGCATCATCTCTGGAAGGCCTGACGGAGGAACGTCGCCGGTCGAGACCGTCTCCGTCACG
Organism: uncultured Actinomycetes bacterium; assembly: GCA_900313875.1. GTDB lineage: Bacteria > Actinomycetota > Coriobacteriia > Coriobacteriales > RUG844 > RUG844. The sequence continues at coordinate 1,855 of OMSY01000080.1, read as the reverse complement.
GGTACGGGCACGTTGCGATGACCCCGAACGCTCGGTCCGCGATCGCCGCTCGTCCGTACGCTGTGACCTGGTCCGCCGCGCCTGTTCGTCCTGCACCCGCGAGCGTCGCATCCGCTCGGGTTCCTGTTGTGGTTGTCGTACCTGAGAGCGCTGCGGCCGAGGGCGCCCGTCTTGGGCGCGCCGTGATCCCGAACCCGAACGCCGCACATCCTGGCGCCTGTCCTGCTCGCGCAGCCTGCGGTCATCCCTCTGTCGGGAACGTGCCTCCCGGTCCCGCTGCGGTCGTGCACGCTCATCTCGGGTGCGCCGCTCCCCTGAACGCCCCTCTTCCCGAGCCTCGCGCGCCCGTTCTCCTTGCGGTCGCGCACGCTGCGCTCCCGAACGCCGTGAGCGGGACCGCTCAGCCTCTGGATGACGTGTCCGCGGACGTTCGGCTCCCGCACTCCGTGTCCCTGAGCGCTGCATCCGTGCACGTTGCCTGTGCTCTCTATCTTCCATACACCGGATTCTACGGCATATGCCCCGTCCTCGCCATGGTGCGCTTGTGCTGGAAAACCGGTTGGGATGAAGGTCAGCCCCTGTTCCATCCAGCTAGCCAGCATCACGAAAGACTGGGGGACGGGAAGATGGTTCCCGCCCCCCAGCAATCCGGTCTTGTGTCGATGCATCAGCGCATCAACTTGCACACCGCCTGAGCGTAGGCGACGGGATCGTCGATGGGAAGACCCGCCACGAGCAGGGCCTGGTCGTACAGGATACCCGTGTACAGCTCGACCTTCTCGGTATCACCGAGAGCCTGCGCCGCCTTGAGCGTGGCGAAGATGTCGTGCTCGGGATTGAGCTCGAGCACGCGTTCGGACTTGATCTGCTCGTTGCCGGAATACGAGGAGAGCACCTTCTCCATCTCGAGGGACACCGGCCCCTTGGCCGTGACGCAGGCGGGCGCATCGGTCAGTCGCGTGGACACCGTGACCTCGGAGACCTTGTCACCGAGCACCTCGGCCATGGCCTTGAAGAGGCCCTCGTTCTCGGACACGACCGCCTTGGCGGCCGACTTCTCCTCAGCGGTCTCGAGACCGAGGTCTCCACCGGCAACGTTGCGGAATTCCTTCTCCTCGCCCCTCTTGCCGTACTGCATGATCGTCTGCAGGCAGAACTCGTCGACCTCGTCGACGCAGAGCAGCACGTCATAGCCCCTGTCGAGCACCGTGGTGACGATGGGCGACTTGGCAAGACGCTCGATGGACTGACCGGCTGCGTAGTAGATGGCCTTCTGGTCCGCGATGGCGGCCTCGAGGTACTCGTCGAGCGTGACCATCTTCTTCTCCTTGGCGGAGTAGAACAGCAGCAGGTCGGCGACGAGGTCCTTCTGCGCACCGAAGCTCGAATACAGGCCGTACTTCATGCTGAGACCGAAGGTCTCGAAGAACTTCTCGTAGGCCTCACGGTCGTTGGCAAGCAGGCGCGCAAGCTCGCTCTTGACCTTCTTCTCGACACGGCGGGCGATGGCGCGCAGCTGGCTGTTCTGCTGCAGCGTCTCACGCGAGATGTTGAGCGTGAGGTCGTCGCTGTCGACGATACCGCGCATGAAGCTGAAGCAGTCGGGCACGAGGTCCTCGCACTTGTCCATGATGAGCACACCGGAGCTGTAGAGCGCGAGCCCCTTCTTGTAGTCCCTGCTGTAGAGGTCGTACGGACGCTGACCGGGAACGAAGAGCAGCGCATCATAGGTGAGCGCGCCCTCTGCATGGAGGGTGATCGTGCTGGTCGGGTCGGCGAAATCATGGAAGTTGGAACGGTAGAACTCGTTGTACTCGTCCTGGGTGACATCGGACTTGCGGCGCTTCCAGATGGG
>OMSY01000081.1 GCA_900313875.1 uncultured Actinomycetes bacterium | reverse complement strand
TAGTTGCTGACATGGAGGAGTTGCTGGGCCTGTTCGACGACCGCCTGCACCACGGCAGGATGGTTGTGGCCGACCGAGGTCACGCCGATGCCGGCCAGGAAGTCGAGGTATTCCCTCCCATCGTCATCGTACAGCCTCATGCCCTCGCCACGCACGAACTCGACGGGCTTGCGACCGTAGGTCTGCATCAGGTACCGGGCATCGAGGGCCCGAGCCTCCTCATAACGTGTTCCCATGCTCTCACTCCTCGTCCTCTGCGGCGATCTTGCTCGCCAGGTTGGTAATGGGGAATTCCTCGAAACCGGGTGCCATCCGGTCCTCATCGTTGACGATCATGGTGCCGACGCCCCGGTCGGTGAAGAGCTCGAGCAGCATGGCGTGCTTGGAGGTCCCGTTGAGGATATGCGCGCGGGAGACCCCCGCTGACAACGCCTCCGTGCAAGCCGTGATCTTGGGAATCATGCCCTTCGCCAGCACATCGGAGGCGGCAAGCTCCTCAGCCTCCGAGAGGGCCATCCAGGAGATGAGCGTCGACTTGTCGGAGAAATCCTGGTACAACCCATCGACATCGGTGAGGAAGATGATCTTCTGGGCACCGATCGCCGCAGCTATGGCCCCTGCGGCAAGGTCCGCGTTGACGTTGTAGGAGCCACCATCCTCCCCGGATGCCACCGAGGCGATGACGGGGATGTAATCCGCGGCGATGAGGTCCTCGATGAGCGTGGTGTCCACCTCGGTGACCCGTCCGACGCGGCCGAGGTCGGGATCGACCGCCTCCGCCTTCATGATATGGGCATCCGCCCCCGACAGCCCGACCGCGAGACGGCCGTGGGTGTTCACCGCATCGACAAGCTCCTGGTTGACCTTGCCCAGGAGCACCATCTTGACGACCTCCATGGTCTCCTCGTCCGTCACCCGCAGGCCCTGCTCGAACCGCACGGGCAGCTGCAGCCGTTCGCACATCCGCGAGATGGCAGGACCACCTCCATGCACGAGGATGGGGTTGAGCCCCACGAGCTTCATCAACACGATGTCCGACACGATGTCATCGCGCAGCTTCTCGTCCTTCATCGCCGCGCCACCGTATTTCACGACCACGGTCTGTCCGGTCGACGACTTGATCCAGGGCAGGGCCTCTATGAGGGTCTCGGCCTTGCGCATGGCGACCGCGTCGGCCGCCCTATCCGTCTCTGAGAACTTCATCCTCGTATCCTAGCTCCTGTAATCGGCATTGATGGAGATGTAGCCATGCGTGAAGTCGCAGGTCCACATCCGGGTACTGCACTCCCCGGCCCCCAGGTCGATGGCGAGCTCGACCTCGGCGGGTTCGAAACCGGCACGCGCCGCATCCTCGTCGAATGGTACCGGAAGCCCCTTGCGCATGACGGGTATCCCGACGATGTCGATGTCAACGTCCTCCTGACGGAACGTCGCACCGCTGCGCCCCGCAGCCCCGGCGATCCTGCCCCAGTTGGCGTCATGCCCCGCGACCGCGCACTTGACCAACGGCGAGTTGGCGATGGCGCGCGCGCAGAGGTCGGCGTCCTCATCGGAGGCTGCACCGGTCACCGTGACGGTCACGAGCTTGGTGGCACCCTCCCCATCTGCCGCGATCATCCGTGCAAGGCACTCGCAGACATGGCCCAGTGCCGCGCAGAACGCCTCGAACGCCTCGCTGCCCTCGTCGAACTGCTCGCCTGTCCCCTTGGACAGAAGCAAGCAGGTGTCATTCGTAGAGGTGTCGGAGTCGACCGTCACCTTGTTGAAGGAGATGTCGGCTGCACGCTTGAGGGCAACATAGGCAGCCTTGGGGGCGACCGGGGCATCGGTGGTGAGCACCGCGATCATCGTGGCCATGTCGGGCATGATCATGCCCGAACCCTTGCACATGCCACCGATGGTATAGGTCCTGCCCCCGAAGCCATAGGTGAAGGCGCATTCCTTGGAAACGGTATCGGTCGTCATGATGGCACGCGCGGCGGCAGCGCCACCTTCTTCCGAAAGGGCCTCGATGGCATCGGGCACCGCACCGAGCAGCTTGTCCATGTCCAACTGCACGCCGATGACACCGGTGCTGCAGACAAGCACGTCCGCAGGCTCGCATCCGAGCCCTGCGGCAACGGCCTGTGCGGTCTTCCGTGCATTGGCGAGTCCCGGCTCACCCGTGGCGGCGTTGGCGATGGCGGAGTTGACGATGATGGCACGGGCGTGACCATCGGCGATGTGCTCGCGGTCCACCGTCACCGGTGCCGCACAGAAGATGTTCTGGGTGAAGACACCGGCCGCCGTGACGACCTCGCCCGCATCCACGAGAGCGACATCGACACTGCCGGGCCTCTTGCGCAGCCCGGCATACACACCGGCCGCCTTGAACCCGGGAACGGCGCAGATACCGCCCGGAACCTCCTGATATCCCTGATCGGATGCTGTTCCCTGCATGGTCATGACCTGCCCTTCAAGAACCGTGGAACGCTATACGACGGCCGGAAGCATGCATTGCAGACCGGCTTGCTCATCGAACCCGAGCGCGATGTTCGCCGCCTGAACCGCTTGCGAGGCGGCACCCTTGTCAAGGTTGTCGATGGCCGATGAGACGATGAGCATGTCGGTGCGCGAATCGAGCGCCAACCCGATATGGCACCCGTTGCTACCTTGGACGCTTGCCACCTGGGGCATGATGCCCTGCGGCAGCACCGTGACGAACGGCTCATCAGCATAGCGGGCCTCGTAGACCTCCTGGAACCGCTCTACACGATGACCCGGTTGCACCTGCAGGTAGACCGTCGCGAGGATACCCCGCTTGAAGGGGGCGAGATGCGGGGTGAAGACCACGGGAACGGTGGTGCCGGCAGCCTCCGAGAGCGTCTGGGAGATCTCGGGGGTGTGGCGGTGCTTCGCGACACCGTAGGCGCTCGCAGACTCGGCAGCGGAACAGAACATGCTCGACCGCACCAGCTTGCGTCCTGCACCCGAGACTCCCGACAGGCAATCGGAGATCACCGTCCCCCCAGCCCAGAGGCCAGCCTCGAGGACGGGGATGGCGGCAAGCGCCGATGCGGTCGGATAGCATCCCGGACAGGCGATGAGTCGCTCATCCGCATCCTGAAGCGCGACGAGCGCATCACGATGAAGCTCGGGAAGACCATAGACCGCACTCGCAAGCAGGCCGGGGCTCGTGTGCTCGACGCCATACCAGTCCTCATACTCGGCCGGGTCATGCAAACGGTAGTCAGCCGAGAGGTCGACCACGAGCAAGCCGGCCTCGACCAGCTGGGGTGTCAACGCAAGCGAAGCCGTGTGTGGGACGGCGAGGAAGACGACATCGCACTTCGCCACGATCTCGTCGGCATCAAGTGGCGAGAACGCGAGGTCGCAATGACCGGACAGGGCAGGGTACGCTTCCGACAGCTTGACCGAAGCCTGGGAGTCGGATGCCGCATAGACGAGCTCGAGTTCGGGATGCCCCAGGATGCAGCGTGCGACCTCGATACCCGCATAGCCACCCGCACCGACGATTCCCACGCGCTTCATGATATCAACCCCATCTCATGCCCTGAGGCCCCGATTCGAACCATACCATTGACGAGATTAGGTACTCATACGTGTAAAGTCAATATAGACCC
>OMSY01000083.1 GCA_900313875.1 uncultured Actinomycetes bacterium | reverse complement strand
CATCCAGGAGTATCCCGACCTCACCAAGGCTGTCGAGGCACAGGGTTCCGAGGTGGCCAACCACTCGCTCACGCACACCGTTTACTACGGCACGGAGACCTCCGAGGCATCCATCAACGAGATCAAGCAGTGCAACCAGATCATCAAGGATGTCCTTGGCAAGGACAACACGAACATCCGTCCGCCGGGAGGCTACTGGTCCGACACGCTCTGGAAGCCGCTCGACGGCCAGTGCTCGATCGTGGCCGGCTGGACGATCGATACCAGGGACTGGCAGCGACCGGGCACCGAGTCCATCGTCGCCACGGCCACGACCGACGTGAAGCCCGGCGAGGTCATCCTCATGCACGATGGCGGCGGTGACCGCTCCCAGACGGTGGCGGCACTCGACCAGATCTGCAAGACGCTGAAGTCGCAGGGTTTCGAGTTCGTGACCGTCTCCCAGATGGCGGACATCGAACGGCAGGCCCTCGTGGCCAACGGTTCCATTCCCAAGGAGTGAGAAGAGGCGGACCCGAGAGGGTCCGCCGCCTTGAGGGTCGCGTCCACAACCAGATTCCCATATCGTGCCGATCACCGCTTGTCGCTTGCGGTAGAATCGCCTCTGAGCATTCCCGCCCGGTGTGCAGCTTGCATCGGGCGGTCTCATGTATATCGGATGATGAGGGAGCTGACGTGATCACATTCCAGGAAATCATGCTGTCGCTGCAGCGGTATTGGGCGGAGAAGGGTTGCATCGTCCTGCAACCCTACGATACGGAGATGGGGGCGGGCACGTTCCATACGGCCACGACCCTGCGCTCCTTGGGCCCTGAGCCCTGGAAGGTCGCCTATGTGCAGCCATGTCGCCGTCCTGCCGATGGCCGCTACGGTGACAACCCCAACCGCCTCCAGCATTATTATCAGTTCCAGGTACTCCTCAAGCCGTCGCCGGATGACGTGCAGGAGCTCTACCTCGATTCGCTCCGCGCCATCGGCATCGAGCCGTATGAGCACGACGTGCGGTTCGTCGAGGATGACTGGGAGTCCCCGACGCTCGGTGCCTGGGGTCTGGGCTGGGAGGTCTGGCTCAACGGTATGGAGGTCACGCAGTTCACGTACTTCCAGCAGGTCGGTGGCCTCGAATGCAAACCGGTCCCCGCGGAGATCACCTACGGGATCGAGCGACTGGCCATGTATATCCAGGGGGTCGACTCCGTCTACGATCTCGTGTGGTCACAGGGCCCCGACGGCACCACCTTCACGTATGGCGACGTCTTCCTCGAGAACGAGCGTGAGTTCTCGGCCTACAACTTCGAGGCGGCCAACGTCGAGATGCTGCTGCAGCATTTCAACGACTACGAACGCGAATGTCAGGTCCTGCTCGGCCGTGACCTCCCGCTTCCCGCCTACGATTGCGTGCTCAAGTGCTCGCATCTGTTCAACCTGCTCGATGCGCGTGGAGCCATCTCCGCCACCGAGCGCATGGCCTATATCCTGCGTGTCCGCACGATAGCCAAGGCGTGCTGTGTCGGATATGCGGACCATATGGCGCGCCTTGCCGAAGGCTCGGGCGCAAGCAAGGAAGGAGCTGTCAATGCCTAGCACCGTCATTCTCGAGATAGGTACCGAGGAGATTCCCGCAGCTCCGCTTGTCTCCGCGACAACCCAGATGAAGGACCTCGCCGCAAAGGCCTTCGCAGACGAGCGTATCGACTGCGCTTCCATCGAGACCATGTCGACCCCGCGTCGCATGATCCTCATCGCCCATGAGGTGGCGGAGCAGACCCAGGCGCTCTCGATACGTGCCAAGGGGCCTGCGGCCGACATCGCGTTCGACAGCGAGGGCAACCCGACCAAGGCCGCGAAGGGGTTCGCCCGTGGCAAGGGTGTCGACGTCAGCGAGCTCGAACGCGTCGAGGAGGGTGGACGCGAGTACGTCTATGCTGTCATCGAGGAGCCTGCACGTCAGGTCGCTGATATCCTTCCCGGTCTTTTCTCCGAGCTGATCGCCAAGATCTCATGGCCCAAGTCCCAGCGCTGGGGTTCGTGTGACGCCCACTTCTCCCGTCCGGTCCGTTGGCTTCTCGCACTCGATGGGGAGCAGGTGCTGCCGGTCGAGTTCGCCGGCCTCGTCGCCGGTGATGTCACCTGGGGTCATCGCCTCCTCGCGAACCATGAGTTCAAGGTGACGGATGCGGATGCCTACCTCGGTGTCCTTGCCGATGCCAAGGTCATCCCATCTGCAGACGAGCGCGCCCGCATCATCCGCGAGGGCATCGCCTCCTTCGAGGAGCGTCATGGTCTCAAGGCGCGCACTCCCCAGGGTATATTTACCGAAGTAGTCAATCTTGTGGAGTATCCGACCGTGCTCCTCGGTCATTTCGACGAGGAGTTCCTCGAGGTGCCGTCGGAGATCATCACCGATGCCATGCTCTCGCATCAGCGGTATTTCCCTCTGTATGATGCCGAGGGGGGCCTCTCCAACGCGTTCCTGCTCGTGAGCAACGGCGACCCCGCCCGTGGCGAGGTCATCACCGATGGGAACGAGCGTGTCGTACGTGCGCGTCTCTATGATGCCAAGTTCTTCTATGAGGAGGACAAGAAGCGGCCTCTGGCCGACTACGTCCCCGAGCTCGACAAGGTCGTCTTCCAGGAGAAGCTCGGGAGCATCGGTGACAAGACCGCCCGCATCGAGAGGCTCGTCGATGCGTTCTGCGTGGCCGGGGCAGCGGAAGGGGAGGAGGCCGTCCAGGCGAAGCGTGCGGCGCATCTCTGCAAAGCCGACCTCGTCACGAGCGCCGTCATCGAGTTCACCTCCCAGCAGGGCATCATGGGCGGCTACTACGCCAAGGCGAGCGGGGAGGATCCCGAGGTCGCCCTCGCGGTCTCGCAGCACTACATGCCGCGTTTCGCCGGTGATGAGCTGCCGGCCAACACCGCCGGCCGTCTGGTCGCCCTTGCGGACAAGCTCGACACGGTCTGCGGCATCTTCGCCGCCGACCAGGCGCCGACCGGCTCCTCCGATCCCTTCGCGGTCCGTCGCTGCGCGATCGGTGTCATCAACATCTTGCTGGCCGGCATGAGGGTCTCGCTTGCAGATGCCATCGCCAGCGCGATGTCGAACCTTTCCGCCCGGCTCGACTTCGACGTCGCTGCCGTCACCGAGCAGGTCCGCGGGTATTTCATCGCACGTCTCGAGGTCATCGCCCGTGACCGTGGGTTCGCTGCCGATGTCGTCGCCGCGGTCCTTGCGACCGGCGTCCTGGAACCCGTGCAGGTGCTCGACCGCTGTGCTGCGCTTTCCGCCGCCCGGACCGACAGCCCCGAGGTCTTCGGCGACCTTGCCACGGCTTACACACGTGCTGCCCATCTTGCCGATACCGAGGTCGGCATGCAGGCCGATGAAGGCATCATGACCGAGGCGGACAAGGCGTTGCTCGAGGGTATCGAGGCTGCGGAGGCGGGTGTGGGTGCCGCGCTGGCTGCCCATGATTACCCGGCGGCCATCGATGCGCTCGCGGCACTCAGGGCGCCGATCGACCGCTTCTTCGAGGATGTCCTCGTCATGGATGAGGACGAGCGTGTGCGCGCGATGCGCCTGGCCCTGCTCAACCGCTTCGTCTCCGTCTTCGGTTCGGTTGCGGATATCGGGAAGCTTGCCTCCAAGTAGGCGGCAAGGGGTCCTGACAGTGGCGCGGAGCTGATGTCTGGGTGGGGCAGGGGTACCTCTGTCCCACCCAGCCTTTTCCGCACAATGACGTCTGACGGAGGTGCAAGATGGTATCCGATTGCCGAATGCATATCGTCTCGGATTCGCTTGGCGACACCGCAGCGGCTGTGGTCGCCGCGGCTGCGAGCCAGTTCCCCGAGTTGCGCGATGCTCCTATCGGGCGGCTTTCCCATCTCCGCGACCCTGCGCAGGTCGATGCCTACCTCGAGGCTGCCCTGTCCTTCGGTCATGGGATCGTCGTCTTCCATACCATCACCGACCCCGGTCTGCGTGCCGCGCTCGTGAGAGGGGCGCGCTCCCGTGGCATTCGCGAGGTCGACCTGCTCGGCCCTTCCATCGAGGCGCTCTCGGGCATGCTTGGCGTCGAACCCATCGATGTGCCCGGGGTCCTGCACGAGACCGACCGTGGATACTTCGCGAGGATCGAGGCGATGGAGTTCGCGGTCAGCCATGACGATGGGCGCAACGAGCACGACCTTGCTGCCGCGGACATCGTCCTCATCGGCGTGTCGCGGACCTCGAAGACCCCGCTCTCGCTCCTGCTCGCCTCCCGTGGCTACAAGGTCGCCAATATCCCGCTTGCGCTCGGCGTGGCTCCTCCTCGGGAGCTTTTCGAAGTGGAACGTGCCCGTGTCTTCGGCCTTGTCTCGACCGTATCAGTGCTTGCCGAGGTCAGGAGGCGCCGTATCGGCGACGAGGCGGGCAAGGTCGCGACGGCGTACGTCGACCCGGAGAAGATCCAGGAGGACCTCGACGAGGCGCGTGCCCTCATGCGCCGTCTCGGGTGCATCGTCGTGCGTACCGATGGACGTGCCATCGAGGAGACGGCACAGGTCATTCTCCGTTACTATCATGCGTGGACGGCGCTCCGCCGGTCGGTGTCTGATTGATTTAACCGGACGGTAAACCATCGCTATTCGGAGGAGGCCGAATCCAGGCCGCTCAGGTGGTTCTGCATCGCTGCAGGATGAAAAATGCGTGAACGCGTCTTTATCCCGTCGGATTAACTGCGATAATGAAGCGCTGTGGGGACGCATGTGCACCATGCGTCGTTTCCATGCTGTCATCGAACGGCATGGAGGGCTGGCGGAATAGCCCAACCCATGGTGAAGGCATCCAGTACAGATCGTGAGGAGCAACATGTCAGAGACCAAGCAGCGTGTCTTTGCGTTCGGTAAGGACGCAGAGGGCAACAACGTGACCGAGGGCAATGCCCAGATGAAAGCAATCCTCGGTGGCAAGGGTGCGAACCTTGCCGAGATGGCCAAGATCGGCCTTCCCGTACCTCCCGGTTTCACCATCTCTTGCCAGACCTGTATCGAGTATCAGGAGAACAACCAGTTCCCCGAGGGCGTTCCCGAGATGATCCAGCAGTATCGCGAGGACCTCGAGAAGCGCATCGGCAAGCGCCTTGGCGACAAGGATGACCCGCTGCTCGTCTCGGTCCGTTCGGGTGCTCCCATCTCCATGCCCGGCATGATGGACACGGTCCTGAACCTTGGTCTCAACGATGAGTCGATCAAGGGCCTCATCGCCCAGACCGAGAACCCGCGCTTCGCTTGGGACTCCTATCGTCGTTTCATCCAGATGTTCTCGAACGTCGTCATGGGTGTCGACGGTGACCTGTTCGAGAACGCCATCAACGCCCAGAAGCAGGCCAAGGGCGTCAAGAACGACACCGACCTCGATGCCGAGGACCTGCAGAAGCTCGTTGCCGACTTCAAGCAGAT
>OMSY01000084.1 GCA_900313875.1 uncultured Actinomycetes bacterium | reverse complement strand
TACCGTGTCCACGATATCCCCTCGCTCGAGTCCATAGCGGGTCTCAAGCCGCTCCTTCTCGAGTTGGGGTATCCGGTCGACGACCTCCTCTCGCTCGAATCGGGTGCCTTGCAGGTCATCCTAGCCCGTGCCGAGCATCGTCCTGAGCGGTATCTCGTGGAGTCCCGCATCCTCCGATCGATGAAACGTGCGGTCTATTCTCCCGACAACATCGGTCATTATGGTCTGGCCAGTGATTGCTACTGTCACTTCACGAGTCCCATACGCCGCTACCCCGACCTCATGGTCCACCGGCTTCTGCGCGCCACCCTGCTGGGTGCCCTCGGGAAACAGGGTATGTCCAGTGCTGCAGATGCCTCAGGCCCCACATCCCCGCTTCCCGCTGCGTTGCAGGGAGTGGACCATATGGTCGAGCAGCTCGATTCCCTCTGCAGGCATTCCTCGGAGAGGGAGCAAGCGGCTGCCGAGGTCGAACGCGAGGCGACCCTTGTCAAGGTCCTCGAGTATCTCGAGCATTCCGTGGGGGAGGTGTTCGATGGTGTCATCGCTTCCATCTCGAGCTCCGGTCTCCAGGTCATGCTTCCCGTGATGGTCAAGGGGTTCGTACCGATCGGCACGTTGGGCGACGAGCACTTCATCTGCGATTTCGAGCGTCAGGTGCTCACCGGCGACGACTCGGGCAAGACGTTCCGTGTGGGCATGCAGGTGAGATGCCGGCTCAAGTCCGTCTCGATCCGCGAGCTTTCCTGCGAGCTCTCCTTGGTCTGAGTGGCTCCCCACGTCCTCGGGTGCCCTCTGCTTGCCCGTTTTTCCCCGATTCCACCTTCGGTGGTGGTCGGGATTTCAATCCCTGTACTCCTGTGGATGGATGTCACGGGCGATGAAGCGAGTGAAGAGATGGTCATCAAGGTCGTAGGTGAGGTAATTGTAACGCAGGTCGACAGGCTTGTCGGTGCGCATCCTGTTGGCCGAGTACCCGATGCTGTGGAACCCGTCTGCGGATTGGGTGAAATCCATGAGGTGGTCATGCCGTTGGTTCCTCGCCAGCTCCCGGAGGGGCATGAGCGATGCTGCCACGAGGCAGCAGGCAAGTAGGATCCTCACGATGATGCTTGCAGGCTTCACGGTGGCTCCCAGGAGGGTTGTGCAGGTCATGACCATCAGCACGAAGAGAAACGGTATGGATGTGCGCATGACGAAGTCGTTGTAAGCTCCCATATGGAACAAGGGGATGAGCGCAAGTGCGATGACGCTTGTCCAATACAGGGGATCGCGCTTCCAGGATGGGAGCAGCAACAGCGCGTAGCAACCGAAGGTGAAGAAGACGAAGCACAGGTACAGGGGCCAATAGGACCCATACGTCACGAGCTGCAAGCCGATGCCGTCGGGTTTCTCGGAGAACACGTTCCCTGCGAAGTACAGGAACAGGACCATCCCGAGGCTGAGGGTGCAGAGGATGTTCTCGATGCTGAACACCTCATGAAGGAAGGCACGACGGTTCTTCCAGTCGCGGGCCAGCATGCATAGGGCGTGGGAGACGAGCATCACGACCATTCCGAGGAAGGGGAGGATGCCGTAGAGCGCCATGGGGAGCGCCAAGGGCACGTAACAGCGTATCTGCTGACGCTCGCACAGGAAGAGGAGCACGATGAGCCAGGGTGCCAGCGTCTGGTTGAAGACCCAGCGCAAAAGCACCAGGTCGGGCGAGTATTGCAACGCGATGCCCCGGGTGAAGCAGAACCAATGGTCCGCATGGCTCAGCATGCCCTTCAACTCCGGGAACAGGACCTGCGAGCAGACCTTGCCGAGGGCGATGAGGCCACCGAAGAGGAACAGGACGAGCAGGCAGATGACCTGCTTGCGCGTGCTGTCCGCCTTGCATACCCGCATGAGCATGAGGGAGACCCCGGTCAATCCTGCGAGGTTCCAGAAGAAGGTTGCCACGCACGCGACCTCGAAGCTCCCGAACAGCTTTCCGATTCCCGCGGGAACGAGATACTGTCCGATGTAGTAGGTGAGCATGGAAACCTCGTCACCGTTCCGATAGGCGACGGGCCAGGGGCAGTCGATCAGGTCATGCATGATGGCGTTGTGCTTGTGCCAGTCCATCGCCTGCGGGGTGAACCCACCCCAACCCACGAGATACGAGACGAGCGCAAGGATCATGAGCGTGGCGAGGAGCATGGGGAGGGTGAGAGGGGTCTTCTCCGCTTTCCTGTCACGCCAGAAGCGTGTCATCCGGATGACACAGAAGCCCGAGACGCAGATGACGGGTATGGCGACATACCATCGCGTCCAGGTGAGGATGAAGATGAGGATGGGGAGGTAAAGATAGCCGATGGTTGCGATGGGCAGCAAGGGGGACCCGAGGTCCATGCCGCTACCATGATGGGTGCGCGTTTGGTCGTGAGCCATCATGCTGAGGGGATCCGCACGGTGAACGTGGTGGCGAACCCGGCACGTTCGGTGACGGAGATCGTGCCGCCAAGCTCCTCGGCGACCTCCTTGGCTATCGAGAGCCCCAGACCGTAGCCCTTGCTGTCCCGGCTCCGGGCCTTGTCGGCACGGTAGAACCGGTCGAAGATGTTGGGAAGGTCCTCCGATGCGATCGGGTTGCCGGTGTTGGAGACATGCAGGACCGCTTCATGCCCCCGACGGTACAGCGAGATATCCACATGTCCGCCCTCGTTGGCGTATTTGCAGGCATTGTCGATGAGCGTGCCGACGAGCCTCTGCAGGCGCGAGCCGTTGGCGTGCACGATGATTCCCTCGGCTATGTTCGAGTCAAGGTCGATATGACGTTCGAATGCGACCGATTCGAACTGCAGGGCGTTGGTCGCCACGATCTCGCTCAGGTCGATGTCGCCATAGAGCTTGGAGTCCTGGTCGGAATCGGGTTTCGCCAGGAACAGCAGGTCGGAGATGAGCGTCTCCATCATCTCGGCCTCCGCCTGCGTGCTCTCGACCCACTGTCTATGCTCGCTGATGGTCTTGTCGGGATGTGAGAGCAGGATCGAGTTGTTCGCGAGTATCACCGCGAGGGGCGTCTTGAGCTCATGGGATGCGTCGGCGATGAACCGGGATTGCTGACGCCAGGCCCTGACCACTGGCTTGGTCGCCCAGCGTGCGAGGAAGAAGCTTGCGAGAAAGAAGACCAGCCAAGCACCCAATGCGGCTGCGATGAGCAGGACCATGAGGTTCCGGAAGTTCGAATCGACGTCGGTCTTGTCCGCGAAGGCGATCCTCGTCTCGCCATGGACGTGGCCCTTCATGTAGTAAAGACCGAGGTCATGGAGCTTTCCGAACCCGGCATCGGCATCTGACAGCTCCGTCATGGCGCGCTTGGCCACGTTCCCCGAGATCGACACGGAGTTCTCCGCAACGAGCTCGAGCGTGCCGTCATCGAGGACCCGGTAGACCGCGACGGGCAGGAACATGCTGCCCTGTGCCCGCTCCAGCAGGCCCCCTTCCTGTTCGGGGATGTCCTCGGGACCCGATGGCTGGACGGCAGGGGACGCACCCGGCGTGTCGGTGCCCATCTCCTTGATACCGGGGATGGGAGGGGTGCTTTCCGTGGAGTCGCTGCCGTTGTTCCCTCCTTGTTCGGCTGGATGCGTGTCGGGGGATTCCATGCCCTTCGGCAACCTCCCGAGCTCCATCACGAACGAGTTCTCGGAAAGCGCCGTCTTCATCGAACGTTGGACGTTGCGTTCGAACTGGTCATGGTAGATGAAGCCAACGGCGACGATGATGAAGGCCAGCATGATGGTGACCATCGTCATCGCCGCGGCGACGAATTTCTGATGAAGTCGTCTGAGGACCTTAGTCTTTTTCAAGTCGGTACCCGACCTTGCGCAGGGTGTCGATATGGACGTTCGACTTGAGGAACGCGAGCTTCTTCCTCAGGAAGGAGATGTACGCTTCGACGTTGTTCTCCTCCGCATCGCTGTCGATACCCCAGACCTTCGCCAGCAACGTGCCCTTCGGTATCGCCTGCCCAGGGTTCGCCATGAGTATCTTGAGGATGGAGAATTCCTTGAACCCGAGGTGGATGCTCTTCGTGCCGCAGGTCAGCTCGCAGCTGTCCAGGTCGAGACGGATGTCCCCGAACTCGAGCTTCTCGAAGATGACCTCACCCTGTCTGCGTGTGAGGGCACGGAGACGTGCGAGCAGCTCGGCGGGGGAGAATGGCTTGGTCATGTAGTCATCGGCACCCGAGTCGAGCCCGTTGACCTTGTCGGTGATGGCATCGCGTGCGGTCAGCAGCAGCACCGGGGTGTATTGCTTGTTGCGCCGGAGTTCGGTGACGACATCGATACCGCTCATCTTGGGCAGCATGATGTCGAGGACGATGGCATCGTAGATTCCGCTCTGCGCGTATTCCAAGCCGGTCTGACCGTCATAGACCGTGTCCACGATGCACTGGTTGTCCTTCAGGATATGCGCCAGCGCTTCGGCGAGCCGGATGTCATCCTCGACGATGAGTACCTGCATATGGACCTCCGTTTCCTGCATCCATCGCGCTCATCGTATTGTACGTCCCGATGCAAAATCAACCTGAAAGCCAAAGTGTCATGAAACCGGTGTGTCGCGAGGGTGCATGACCGCGATGGCATCGGCACGTGATTGTCCTGCGAGGAAACGCATCGGATGCAAAGGGGCGACGCTGGCTCGGGGCATGGTATGGTATCTTGCGCAGACGTGAGGAGTTGAAGATGTCGCACAAGGAGAAGAAGATCATAGCCCGCAACCGCAAGGCGGAGCATGACTATTTCCTCGAGGAACGCTTCGAGGCCGGTATCGAGCTCACCGGTACCGAGGTCTGCTCGTTGCGCGAGAGCGGTTGCCAGCTCAAGGACTGCTTCGTGCTCATCAGGAAGCGGGAGGCCTGGTTGCACAACCTGCACATCGCACCGTACTCCCACGGCAACCGCGCCAACGTCGACCCCGACCGCACGCGCAAGCTGCTCCTGCATCGTCGGCAGATAGACGACCTGGCGCGCAAGACGAAGGAGCGCGGATACGCCCTCGTCCCGGTCTCGGTGTATTTCAACGAGCGCGGTCTCGTGAAGGTGCAGATCGCACTCGCACGTGGCAAGAAATCCTACGACAAGCGCGATTCCATCGCCAAGCGCGATGCCCAACGTGACATCGACCGCGCCCTCAAGGAGCGGAACCGGTAGTCAGGCTTGTGCTTCGCGCTGCAGGAAGCAAGGTGAGGCCGTCGAGTCGCTGTCGAAGATGCCCCTCTCGCTGGCCTGTCCCGCATCATGCATCCAGTGCAGGCCCTTTGTTCGATGCTCGCAGCTTGGCGTGCGTTGCTGCACGAACATCAATCCAATGTCAGCAACTGGTCATCGTCTATGGGTAACCACTCGACCGGTTCGATCGGGCTTGGGTCCGAGATGGTGCTCATGAAAGCCGTGATAGCAGAAAACCGTATCCTGGAATCACTCAGGTACGGTTTTCTGCATGTGCGGGATATGGGAAGCTACTCGTTCGGTTCGACTGTCCAAGCATGGAAGTCCGAGTAACGAACTGTTGGTGGAGGCGCGGAGAATCGAACTCCGGTCCATGACAACCCCCTGAAGGCTTTCTCCAAGCTCAGCTGACAGTGCAGTCTCGAT
>OMSY01000049.1 GCA_900313875.1 uncultured Actinomycetes bacterium | reverse complement strand
TTCTTCAGCATGGGGACTCCTCATGTCGTCGGGCATCGTTGCACCGATTATACGGGATGGGAGAGCCATGCTGAGGGGGAAGGCATCAGAAAGGCATCGTTTCCTTCAGGTCACGCGTCGTCTGCCAGGGGATTCGGTGCTCCCTCATGGTTCGAGGACGGGAGGTTGACCATGACTATGGCGGAGAGCACCGCTGCCATGCCGAGAAGCACGCTGAGTGTCGGGACCTCCCCGAAGAAGAGGAACCCGAAGGTGGTCGCCGCGACTGGCTCGATCGAGACGACGATGCTCGCGCGGGAGTTCTCCATCCTGATGAGGCCGTAGGTGTAGAGCGCATAGGCGAGCACCGTGGTGAGGAGCACGTACCCGAACATCACCAGCAGGGTCGAGGGCTGCATCGCGACCGCGTTCCCGATGCGTGGGAAGGCGGTGAGGGGGGCACCGCCGATTGCGGTGATGAGGAACGTGTAGAAGACGATGGTGAACGTATCGTATCCACGGTTGAGCGCGTAGCGTGAGAAGATCGTGTACAGCGCATAGCCCACACCCGACATGATACCGGTGACGATCCCCCTTGCTGAAAGCACCGCATGGCCCGAGAAGACGTTGCTCGTGAGGCAGCAGCCGATGAAGGTCAGGATGAGTGCGAGGATCTTCCGCCGGGTGAAGCGTTCCGCGAACAGCACCCGCGAGAGCAGCATCACGAAGGCGGGGGCGGTGTAAAGCAGCACGGCGGCAACCGACATGGAGGTGTGCTCGATCGTCGAGAAGTAGCAGACGTTGAAGAGGAAGATGCTGAGCAGGCCCGACCCCAGGAAGCACCAGAGGTCCTTGAGGCGTATCCGGGGAAGCCGATGGTCGCGGATGACGAGGACGACGAGCATCATGACAGCGCATCCGGCTGCTCGGATCTCGCTGATGTCGAGCGCTTGCAGCCCGGTCGCGTTGAATGCCCGGACGAAGATGCCGATGGAGCCCCAGAGCACCCCAGCGCACACCACCGCGATGGTCGCCAGGAACGGGGAGGTGCGTTTCGTGCCCCTGTCTGTCGCGGAAGCCATGAGGTTGTCCGTTGCTGCATCCTGACCTGACACGTCATCTCCTCGAACCGATAGGGGCCTGACCGGATGGCATATCGCTCCGGGGGCGGGGCGTGCCATCCGCACCACCAGCCCGATGCACCCCACGCTGGCAAGGACGACGACAGGTGCCGTCCTCTTCTCGCCTTGGTGGGGAGCAGCCCCATCTTCGCATGCACACCCGGTATGTTGGGCACCCCGTGCCGTGGAAGGGTTGCACCCGTAGATGAATGCGGCTGCATTTTGCATATCCTCTCGGACCGTTACGCCCAGATGGCTGCTTTGCATGCTCCTCGGCTCCGGTATCTGCGTTAGAATGGGCCGCAGACCACGACAAGAGGAAGAGGGGGATCGAAACATGGCGTTCTTCTATGATGAACCTTCACACACATTCAACGAGTACCTGCTCGTACCTGGGTATTCATCGTCGGAATGCATTCCCGAGGCCGTGTCTCTCAGAACCCCTCTCGTCAAGTACCGCAAGGGGGAAGAGGAGCCGCGCATCAGTCTCAACATCCCCATGACCAGCGCGATCATGCAGTCGGTGTCGAACGACACGATGGCCGTCGCGCTTGCCACGGAGGGTGGAATCTCGTTCATCTACGGTTCGCAGACCCCGGAGGCCGAGGCGGCGATGGTGCGTGCCGTCAAGGACCACAAGGCGGGGTTCGTCGTCTCCGATTCCAACATCGCGCCTGAGAACACCTTGGCCGAGGTCATCGCCTTGAAGCAGGCGACCGGTCACTCCACCATGCCCGTCACCGAAGGCGGCAAGCCTGGCAGCAAGCTGCTCGGCATCGTCACGAGCCGTGATTACCGTGTGAGCCGTATGAGTCCCGATATGAAGGTCTCCGAGTTCATGACGCCGCTCTCGGACATGGTGGTGGCACCCAAGGACACCACCCTCAAGGTCGCGAACGACATCATCTGGGACAACAAGCTCAACACCCTGCCGATAGTGGATGACGATGGCAACCTGCTGTACCTGGTGTTCCGCAAGGACTACTCCACCCACAAGGAGAACCCGCTCGAGCTGCTCGACGTGCACAAGCGCTACATGGTAGGAGCCGGCATCAACACGCGTGATTATGCCGAGCGCGTCCCCCAGCTCCTCGAGGCCGGTGCCGATGTCCTGTGCATCGACTCGTCGGAGGGCTTCACCGACTGGCAGAAGTTCACCCTGCAGTGGATTCGCGAGCAGTATGGCGATGCGGTCATGGTGGGTGCGGGCAACGTCGTCGACGGCGACGGGTTCAGGTTCCTCGCCGATGCCGGCGCCGACTTCATCAAGGTCGGTATCGGCGGCGGCTCCATCTGCATCACCCGTGAGCAGAAGGGCATCGGTCGCGGACAGGCGACCGCGCTCATCGATGTCTGCCGCGAGCGCGACCGTTACTTCGAGGAGACCGGTGTCTACATCCCCGTCTGCAGCGACGGCGGCATCGTCTATGACCATCACATCACCCTGGCTCTCGCCATGGGTGCCGACTTCATGATGCTGGGTCGCTATTTCGCGCGGTTCGACGAGAGCCCGACCAACCGTGTCAACATCAACGGCAACTACATGAAGGAGTACTGGGGCGAGGGCAGTGCCCGTGCGCGCAACTGGGCCCGCTACGACCTCGGTGGCGACAAGAAACTCACCTTCGAGGAAGGCGTCGACAGCTACGTGCCCTATGCGGGCCCGCTGAAGGACAACGTCGGGGTCACCCTTGCGAAGGTACGGGCGACCATGTGCAACTGCGGTGCGATCACGATTCCGGAGTTCCAGCAGAAGGCCAAGCTCACGCTCGTCTCCGCGACCTCCATCGTCGAGGGTGGTGCGCATGATGTCCTGCTGAAGAACAAGAGCGCCCAGGTCGGTGGTTTCGACAGCAACTGATCCTTCCCATAGCCGGTCTCTCCGTGGAGACTCGGCCATTCCCGAAAGGCACGGGAGCAGGATTCCTCCGGGAATCCTGCTCCTCGTTTCAGCTGGGATAGGGCGACCCCCGCACCGCCTGCCAGTGGTGCGGGGGTCGCCCTATCCCAAGCTATCCGTCCATCCTGTCAGCGCAGGGCGTCCACCAGGGCCTTCTGCTGCTTGAAGTGTTCGAGACCCTTCTCCTGCTTGCAGCACCGTGCATAGGCTTTCGGGCTTGCGACACCGAAGAAGTTGAGGATGTTCGCAGCCTGCTTGATGCGGGAGTCCGTCGGGGACACCAATCCGGCTTCCACCATCTTGCGGTAGGGGAAGCTCGCCGCCCATTCGCGGATCTCGGGTGAGTCGAGTTCCGCAAGCCGTTTCTGGCGGGTGAGGACGTCCTGGAACGCAGCTTCCGCTGCGTTCCACTCGGATGTCGGGACCTTCAGGGCACGTTCGAGATCGTATGCCACGTCATAGGTGAGGCGGACCTTGCCGGTGATGAGCTGTGAGATGAACTTCTCGCTCCGGCCCAGGAGCACGGCGAGTTCCTTCTGGGTGAGGTGCTGGTTGCGTAGTTCCTGGGTGAGTATCTCACCTGGGGATACGACGCGTTCCCCCGTGTTCTCGGAGTACACCGTCATGTAGTGTTTACGTGCTGCCATAGATATCCTTTGGTTTGCCTTGGATGCGCGTTATCTGTGGCGTGATGAAAACTGCATGTGGTGTAGGTTGAATGCGCAGATGTAAGCATACCCGAACTTACCCATTTGGTACAGAGCCGAAGTGACGATAGGCGAAAAATCATGGGAAGGGACCTTTTCGGCGCTGTATGGCATCCCTTACCGGGGTATGTGCGGGTGGGGCGGTGGCCGTTTTCACGGGGCGTCCGCGCTCCCGGGAAGTTCCGCGCCCATCTCGTGGTCGTGTTGTGCGTATACTGTCCTCATCTGATGAATCATGCGTGCGCTGTCCGACAGGACGCATCTGCGGCGGGTTCCGCAGGGCAGGGGCACCGGGAGGCACGGGAGGAAAACGTGGCGTTCGAATATGACCCGCAGGGTATTGAGAAGAAATGGCAGGAAGTCTGGGATGCGGAGGGGCTGTACCAGTCGACCCCTGACGCGGACAAGCCCGCCAAGTACATCCTCGAGATGTTCCCGTATCCATCAGGTGACATCCATATGGGTCATGTCAGGAACTACACGATCGGCGATGTGGTGGCGCGGTACTATCGCATGCGCGGGTTCGATGTGCTGCATCCCATGGGATGGGATGCGTTCGGTCTTCCCGCCGAGAACGCCGCCATCAAGCACCATAGTCATCCGGCCACTTGGACCTATGCCAACATCGAGACGCAGAAGGCCAGCTTCAAGAGGATGGGCTTCTCCTATGACTGGGACCGTACGGTCGTGGCCTGCGATTCCGGTTACTACCGTTGGGGTCAGTGGATCTTCCTCCAGCTGTGGAAGCGCGGGCTCGTCGAGCGTCGCAACTCGCCGGTGAACTGGTGTCCGAACTGCCAGACCGTACTCGCCAACGAGCAGGTCACCGAGGGCGAGTGCTGGCGCTGCCATGGTGAGGTCGAGAAGCGCAGCCTCACGCAGTGGTACTTCAAGATCACGGATTACGCGCAGGAGCTCCTCGACGACCTCGATCAGCTCGAGGGATGGCCGGAGCGCGTGAAGCAGATGCAGGCCAACTGGATCGGGCGGTCCGAGGGTGCCGAGGTCGACTTCACGCTCTGCGATGCGCAGGGCAACCCGACGGATGAGACCATCACCGTCTTCACCACGCGTCCGGACACGCTCTTCGGCTGCAGCTTCTTCCTGCTCGCTCCCGAGTACGAGGGTCTTGCCGAGCTCGTCGCGGGTTCCGAGTACGAGACGGATGTCATGCAGGTCGTCGAGGATGCCAAGAAGGTCACGGCTGTCGAGCGTGCCCAAGGCGACCGTGAGAAGCATGGGGCCTTCACGGGACGCTACGTCGTCAATCCGGTCAACGACGAGAAGGTACCTGTCTGGGTCGCCGACTACATCGTGGCGGATTACGGTACCGGTGCCGTCATGGCGGTTCCCTGCGGTGACCAGCGCGACTTCGAGTTCGCACGCAAATACGACCTCCCGATCGTCCCCATCATCCTCTCCGAGGACGACCCGCTGTTCCCCGAGCTCGATGGCGTGCAGGACCGTCGGGTGACCCAGGTGCCCTGGGACAACGCCTATGACGCCGAGGGCATCCTCGTGCAATCCGGCAAGTACACCGGTATGGTGGGTGGCAAGCACAGCCCGGGCTGCGATGCCATCACCGCCGACCTCGAGGCGGCGGGGAAGGGGCATGCATGCGTGCAGTTCCGTCTGCGTGACTGGCTCATCTCCCGTCAGCGCTATTGGGGCAACCCCATCCCCGCCATCCATTGCGAGCATTGCGGCGTGGTGCCGGTGCCCGAGGAGGACCTGCCTGTCCTGCTTCCCGAGGACATCGACCTCTCCGCGGGCGAGACGCTTGCGAGCCATGAGGAGTTCGCCGCCTGCACCTGCCCGGTGTGCGGCCGGCCCGCCAGGCGCGAGACGGATACCATGGACACCTTCACCTGTTCGTCCTGGTACTACATGCGCTACTGCGATCCCCACAACGACCAGGCGCCCTTCGACCGCGACGCGGTCAACCGCTGGATGCCGGTCGATGAGTACATCGGCGGTATCGAGCACGCCATCCTCCACCTGCTCTACAGCCGCTTCTTCACGAAGGCGTTGCGCGATATCGGGCTCCTCGACTTCGACGAGCCGTTCAGCAACCTGCTCTGCCAGGGCATGGTCAAGGACCCGAACGGTGAGACCATGTCGAAGTCGAAGGGCAACGTCATCGCGCCTGAGGAGATGATCGCGCTCTACGGTGCCGATGCGGTGCGTATCTACATCCTGTTCATGGCTCCGCCCGACAAGGACCTCATCTGGAACGAGGATGGTCTCGCGGGCATCTCGCGTTTCCTGAACCGTGTCTGGCGCCAGGTGAACGAGCTCATGGACGCGGCAGCCGAGGGCTCGACCGATGTTTCCGACGAGGGGCGCAAGGCAGCCAAGGTGCTCAACCGTGAGATCAACCGTGTCATCTCCAAGGTGACCGATGACGTGGAACGGTTCGGCTTCAACACCGCCATCGCGGCCATCATGGAGCTTTCCAATGCCGTCGCCTCCTTCATCTCCGCGGTCCCGGCACCCGCCCGTGCGGCTGATGCCGCCCTCGCGGAGCTCTCGCGGCATGCGGCTTCCGCGCTCGTCGAGCTCCTCGCCCCCATGGCACCGCATTGGGCGGAGGAGCTGTGGCACGAGGTGCTCGGCCATGAGGATTCCATCCATCTCGCCCCGTGGCCCACGTTCGACCCGGACCAGATGGTCGCCGATGATGTCGAGCTCGCCGTGCAGGTCAACGGCAAGGTCCGCGCCAAGATCACGGTGCCCACCGATATGGATGACGAGGGCATCGAGGCCATCGCGCGTGAGGCGATCGCCGACAAGCTGGGTGGCAAGGAGATCAGGAAGGTCATCGTCATCAAGGGTCGCCTGGTCAATATCGTCGCCAAGTAGTCTCCCGCTTCCGGAAGAGCGTTGTGCACCGGGGCACCCCATGGGGATGCCCCGGTGTTTCCCTGCGGGGGATATTCCATGTGCGGCATGGCGCCGGATGGCACACCTCGGGGTCGGCGTGCCATCCGCCGTCCGACCGGCCTCCGTCCCAGCCTGCGCCACGGTCGTTCTTTTCCGCACATTTGCAAATCGTGAGGAAATCGAGTATATTTACTGCATCTGCGTATGGATGCGCGGTCCAATCTGTCGAGTTGTTCGTGGAAAGTGGGCTCATGGCTCGCTTTTTTTGTTCTGCAAGGAGGTATCTGCATGCTGGATGAGACGACGCAGCATCTCATCGACGACCTTGAGCCCCTTGCGGAGCAAGCGGGTCTCGAGCTCGTGACCATCGAGCTCGTCGGCGGCAAGAAGGCTCCCACCATCCGCATCTTCCTCGATGCGGAAGGCGGCATCACCTTCGACCAGATCATGCAGTCCCATGCCTGGATCGACGAGTATCTCGACCGGGAGGACCCGTTCCCCGGTGCGTACACCCTCGAGGTCTCCTCGCCCGGCATCGACCGTCCCCTGCGCAAGCGTGCGGATTTCGACCGCTACGCAGGGGAGCTTGCCGTGGTGCTGTTCCGCGAGGAGGGCAAGCGCAGGAAGCGCACCGGCGAGCTCGTCGGCATGCGCGACGATGACGTCGTGTTGCGCGACGAGGAGGGGAACGAGAGCTGCATTCCCTTCGACATCATCACCAAGGCCCATATCAAGGGGCAGATAGATTTCAGCGATTGAGAGGATCATCCAGATGGCTTCAGAACTCATGGCTGCCCTGATGGCACTGGCAAGCGAGAAGGATATCGACGAGCTGTACCTGCTCGAGCGGCTCGAGCAGTCCCTTGCCAAGAGCTACCAGAACATCCTCAACCTCGATTATGAGGCACGTGTCACCATCGACCGCAACTCGGGTCGTATCTACGTGTTCGAGCTGGTGCCCCGCGAGGACTCCTATGACGAGGAGACGGACGAGTACACCGAGTTCGACGAGGTGGACGTGACCCCGTCCGACGTCTCGCGCATCGCGGCGCAGAACGCCAAGGCGGTCATCAACAACATCGTCCGCGAGGCGGGCAGGCTGCAGATCTACCGCGAGTTCGCCGACCGCAAGGGCGAGCTCGTGACCGGTACGGTTCTGCAGACCACGTCCGACTTCACGATCCTCAAGATCCGCGAGGGCGTCGAGGCGGAACTGCCCCATTTCGACCTCAAGCGCCATCCCAACGAGCGCAACGAGCGTCCCGCCGGCGAGTATTATCAGCACAACCTCCGGCTCAAGGCGCTTGTGATCGACGTACGTGACCCGAGCTCCATCGAGACGAACGCGCGCGGGGAGAGCACGCGCCCGGCGATCGTCGTGTCCCGCACGCACCCCGACCTCATCAGGCGCCTGTTCGAGCTCGAGGTTCCCGAGATCTACGAGGGCGTGGCCGAGATCAGGTCCATCGCCCGCGAGCCGGGTGCCCGCTCCAAGGTCGCCGTGTCCTCCCGGGACAGCAACCTTGACCCCGTCGGGGCATGCGTCGGACCCAAGGGCAGCCGTGTCCGTATGGTCGTGAGTGAGCTGCGCGGCGAGCGCGTCGACGTCATCCAGTGGTCGGATGACCCTGCGACCTATGTCGCCAACGCCCTTTCCCCGGCCAAGGTGAGCAGCGTCGTGGTCGATACCGAGACGCAGTATGCCACGGTCATCGTGCCCGACGACCAGCTCTCGCTCGCCATCGGCAAGGAGGGCCAGAACGCCCGTCTCGCCGCCAGGCTGACCGGCTGGCATATCGATATCAAGAGCGCGAGCCTCGTCAACTCCTCCATGCTGGGCGACATGCTCATCGAGGAGGAGACGGATGCGGATGATGCGGAGGAGATGGCGTTCCGGTGCGAGTACGTCTCCCCGCAGGGCATCCGTTGCCGCAACCATGCCCGCGAGGGCAGCCGGTTCTGCGGTATCCATGACGGGGTTCAGGCTGAGGACGACGAACCCGAGGCATAGGACCGGGTAGGACGGAGCTCGACGGGAGATGGCGACCAGGAGACGCAAGACACCCATGCGGCGGTGCGTGGTGTGCGGGATGACGGGGGAGAAGACCTCGCTCGTCCGTTTCGTGCGCATGGCCGACGGGAGCGTCGAGCTCGACCCCACCGGTAGGGTGCCCGGTCGTGGTGCCTATCTCTGTGGGGAGGACGGATGCCTCGAGAAGGCGTTTGCAGGAGGCAAGCTCGAGCGTGCATTGCGCACGCATATGACACAGGATGACCGTAGACGGCTGAACGATGCGTACAAGGCGTTCGCAAGCGGGCAGGGGAGTCCGTCGGATGGTAAGGTTGAGAGAGGTTCTTCGGATGCCGTAGAGGGCATCCAGTAGGAAACAGGTGGCAGGTGGCTTATGGCAAAGATGCGCGTTCATGAACTGGCGAAGGAATTCGGGATGACCAGCAAGGAATTGCTGAAGCGTCTCGAGGAGATGAAGATACCCGCGAAGAACCATGCGAGCACGCTCGTCGACGCCTATGTCGACAAGATCCGCAAGGCACTCGGCCCCGAGATCGCTGCGCGTGCTGAGCAGATCCGCAAGCAGGAGGAAGAGGAGGCTGCGCGTCGCGAGGCCGCCGAACGCGAACGGCAGGAGGAGGAGCAGCGCAAGAACGCTGCGGACGTCGCCGCCGAACGCGAGAGCCGTCGCAGGGAGCTTGCCGCCCGCGAGGCGGATACCCCTGGTGACGAGGTGCACGTCGAGCCCGAGGTGGCCGACGAGCCTGCAGTGGCGGAAGAGGATACCGGAGCATCTGCACGGGAAGCCACCCCCGTGGAGGCGCCTGCATCCAAGCCCGCCGTACCTGCCAAGCCCAAGACCCCCGACACCCCTGCACCTGCCAAGCCCGCACCGGCATCCACCGTATCTTCCGCGAAGGCGGAGGTCGCTTCTGCGACGCCTGCCCCTGCACCGGGTTCCAAGGGTGCCGTGAAGGCATCGGATGCCAAGAAGGCCGTATCCGGCGGCAAGGCCCCTGCGGATGCCGCTCCTGCGAAGGCCCCTGCTCAGAGGAAGCCTGCCAAGAAGACCCTTGATGCCGGCAAGTCCCGGTTCGACAGCCTCATGGCGCAGATCCAGCATGAGAAGGAGCGGATGGCCCATGAGGACGAGCTGAAGCGCGAGCAGGCCGCCAAGCAGGATCGCGAGGCTGTCGAGGCCAAGAAGGAGCAGACCGAGCGTGGCCACAAGCAGCACCGCGAGGAGGTTGCCGCGCACAAGGCCGCGCGCAGTGCCAAGAAGGAGTCCCGTCGCAAGCAGACGGAGGCCGCCGCACCTGTGCCTCAGGAGACTGCCGCTGACGAGGACCGTTACCGCAAGATGGCGCATGATGCGGAGAAGTTCCAGCGCAACAGGGTCCTCGAGGAGGCCCGTCAGGCGGTCCGTGATGCCGAGGACGAGGCCAGCAAGGGCGAGGGCAAGCGCAAGAGGCGCAAGCAGAAGCGTCAGGCTGAGGCTGCCGCCAAGAAGGAAGCCGAGATCGAGGCCGCCATCGCCCGTGGCGAGGAGGTCCTCGACGACTCCGTCGTCAAGGTGCCGACCGGCTCCACGGTGACCGAGTTCGCTGATCTGCTCGACATCAACCCCAGCGACATCATCAAGCGTCTTTTCCTGCTCGACAAGCCGCTCACGCTCACCCAGACCATCGATGACGAGCTCATCGAGCTCATCGCCGATGACCTCGGTCGTACGGTCAAGATCACGAAGCCCGAGGAAGAGGAGCTGCTCGTCTTCCATGACAAGCCCGAGGACCTCGTCCCGAGGCCCCCGGTCGTCACCGTCATGGGTCATGTCGACCACGGCAAGACCTCGCTGCTCGACGCCATCCGTTCAACCGATGTCATCGACACCGAGGCCGGCGGCATCACGCAGCACATCGGTGCATCGGTGACCAACATCAACGGCCGTCAGATCACCTTCATCGATACCCCCGGCCATGAGGCCTTCACGGCCATGCGTGCCCGTGGTGCGAAGATCACGGACGTCGTCGTGCTCGTCGTCGCAGCAGACGACGGGGTCATGCCGCAGACCGTCGAGGCCATCAACCATGCGAAGGCCGCCGAGGTTCCCATCGTCGTGGCCGTCAACAAGATCGACAAGCCCGGTGCCGATCCCAGCCGGGTCCGTCAGGAGCTCACCGAGCATGGCATCATCCCCGAGGAGTGGGGTGGTGACACGATGTTCGTGGACGTGTCGGCCAAGAAGCGCCTGCATATCGACGACCTGCTCGAGACCATCCTGCTCCAGGCCGATGTCCTCGAGCTCAAGGCGAACCCCAACGCACTGGCCTCGGGATTCGTCATCGAGGGCAAGCTCGACCGTGGCCGTGGTCCCGTGGGTACCGTGCTCGTCAACCGCGGCACGCTGCGCGTGGGCGATGCCCTCGTGGCGGGTGTCTCCCATGGTCGTGTACGCGCCCTCCTCGACCCGAAGGGCAACAACGTGGAGGAGGCCGGTCCTGCCGACCCGGTAGAGGTGCTCGGTCTGTCCTCCGTACCCGATGCCGGTGACGAGTTCCGCGTCTTCGAGGACGAGCGTGACGCCCGCAACCTTGCAGAGGACCGTGCCCTCCGCCGTCGTCTTGCAGCGCAGAACACCTCGCATATGTCCCTCGAGGACCTGTTCGCCCGCATCGAGGAAGGCAAGACCACCGACCTCAACCTCGTGGTCAAGGCGGATGTCCGCGGCTCCATCGAGGCCCTTGCCGATGCGCTCGGCAAGATGGACCAGAGCGAGGTCAAGATCAACATCATCCATGCTGCCGTCGGCGGTATCTCGGAGACCGATGTCACGCTCGCCGCTGCCTCGGACGCCATCATCATCGGCTTCGGTGTGCGCCCGCAGCCCAAGGCCAAGGAGGCGGCGAAGAAGGAAGGCGTCGACATCCGCACGTACCGTGTCATCTACAACGCGATCGAGGACATCAATGCGGCACGTGTGGGCCTGCTGGCTCCCGAGTTCGTCGATATCGACACCGGCAGTGCCGAGGTCCGCGAGCTGTTCAGGGTCCCGAAGGTCGGCACGATCGCCGGTACCTATGTCACGGAAGGCGAGATCTCGCGTGACGACAAGATCCGCGTGGTGCGTGACGGCACGATCGTCCACGAGGGCACCCTTGCCTCGCTGCGGCGCTTCAAGGATGACGTCAAGAGCGTCAAGCAGGGCTACGAATGCGGTATCGGTCTCGAGGGATATCAGGATATCCACATCGGTGACGTCATCGAGGGCTATCGTACCGAGGCGGTTGCCCGCGAGAAATAGCCGCATCATCCTGCAGGTGTGGAACGAAAGGACCTCGACGGGGCGGGCCATCTGGAAGCAGATGACTGCCCCGCCGTCGCTATGGGAGGAATGCATTCAGATGAAACAGATACCCTCTTCACGGAAGACCAACGAGATCGCGCGCGAGCGCATCGCCCAGATACTGCTCACTCAGGTGAGCGACCCGCGTCTTGCGATGGTGACGGTCACAGGTTGCGAGGTCGCCATCGACCGTTCGGTCTGCAATGTCTACATCTCGGCGGACCGTGCCTCATATGACGAGGTGAAGGCGGGGCTCGAGTCCGCCAAAGGACGTATCCGCTACCTTCTGGGCAAGGGCCTGGACTGGCGGGTCACCCCGGAGCTCCGTTTCATGATCGACGCGACGGTGGACGAGGCGGAGCGGATCGCCGAGGCGCTCAAGGTGGTTCCCCCGACCATGCAGGAGGGTCGTTCCCATGAGGAGGGCTGAATCGCTGTCCGAGATCGCCGAGGCGCTGCGTTCCGCACGTTCCATCGCCCTGTGCGGGCATCACAATCCCGATGGTGACAGCATCGGGAGCGTCTGCGCGCTCACCCATGTCCTCCGGAGCATGGGCAAGGAGGTGCAGCCGTTGCTCAGCACCCATGAGGTCATCCCCGATGTCTACCTGTTCCTCGAGCATGCCGATGAGTTCCTTCCGGCACGGGACTATCGGGGGGAGCCTGACCTGTTCCTCGCGCTCGACGTCTCGGACCATCAGCGCATCATGGAGGCCGGGGAGGTCTTCGAAAGGGCACGGACCCGCATTGCCCTCGACCATCACCCGAACAGCGAGGAGATCTGGGACCTCTGCTATTCGGATCCCGATGCGGCGGCATGTGGCGTCCTCGTGTGGGAGCTCGCATCCTCCCTCGGGTTCGTGCCCGATGAGTCTTTCGCCTCCGCATGCTATGTGGCGGTCATGACCGATACCGGGCGGTTCCAGTTCCAGAACACCGATGCCCGTGCGTTCCGCGTGGCGATGCAGTGCTGCGAGGCGGGTGCGGCCGTCGGTGCCATCGCCGAGGAGGTCTATCAGAACCGTACGGTTGCCAGCATCGGCCTCGAGATGCTCGTCTTCGAGCGCATGACCTTGGCCTGCGTGGGCGAGGTGGTCTATTCATGGGTGGATGATTCGGACCTCGAGAGGCTCGGTGCCCGCAAGCAGGACGCTGACAACCTCATCGACCATATCCGTACGGTCAAGGGGGCCCGTGTCGCGTTCTTCATGCGGGCGAGTGATCGCGACATCCGTGGCTCGCTACGTGCAAAGGATGACACCGATGTGTCGGCGATAGCGGCGCAGCTGTCCGGGGGAGGTCATCGTGCTGCGGCAGGGTTCAGGTTCTGCGGTACGGTGGAGGACTGTGCGCAACGCGTGGTCGCACTCTGCCAGGAGGTGCTTGGATGAGACGGGGGGAATCGGGCCTCTCGGGTCTCATCGCCATCGACAAGCCCGCGGGGATGACCTCCCACGACGTCGTCGACCGGGTACGTCGTATCTACGGCGAGCGGCGATGCGGGCATGCGGGCACACTCGATCCTGCTGCGACCGGGCTGCTCCTCGTCGCCGTCGGTCCCGCGACCCGGCTCTGCTCCCAGGTCGGGGACCAGGGGAAGTCGTATCTCGCGCATATCGTCTTCGGAACGGCTACCGACACCGACGATGCGCAGGGAGCCGTCATAGAGACGGCCCCGGTGGGTGGTGAC
>OMSY01000136.1 GCA_900313875.1 uncultured Actinomycetes bacterium | reverse complement strand
GTGCGCGATGGCGTCGTGGCGCTCATCGGCAGCTTCGCCGGCCACATCGTGCACGACAAGCAGATCTTCGACGCGGTGTTCTGGCCGGAGACGCGCGAGATGCTCACCGACGAGGAAATCGCGATGGTCGATGCCTACGTGCCAAAGACGAAGTTCCTCGACGACGCACACATCGATTTGGCCGAGGTGCGTGCCAACAAGGACGCCTGGATCATCAAGCCTACCGACCAATATGGCGCGCATGACGTCTACGCTGGCCAGATGCACACGCAGGAGGAATGGGAAGGCATCGTCGACCGCTTCTCGAACGGCAAGGCCGGCGCGCCCTTCCTGGTGCAGACTTACCTCACCGCGTTCAAGACCGAGCTTTTACCAATCGAGAACGACCTGCTCGTAGCTGATGATGCCGCGATTTCACGCGAAACGGTGCGTTACAACAACATGCCGGGTCTCTACTCGTTCAACGGCAAGTTCGGCGGCGTGTTCGCGCGCTTGGGGCCGAAGCCCATCATCAGCCAGCCCATGGGCGACCTCACGAGTGCGGTCATCTGGGTCGACTGCGAGCTGGACTAAGAAGGTTGGCTTGAGCAGAGGTGCAGCAGCCGAAGCTTTCTTAACGAGCTCCAAGCGGCATTTCTCTCATGCCTCTATGAAGTCTTAATCGAAGGGGAAACGACATGAAAATGAGCACGTCCGTGACCGGTTCGGGGAGCAATCCCGGAAAGATCATGTTCTACATGGGTGTGCTGTTCGTCGCGCTCGGCGTCGTTGCGGGTGGTGTTTGGATAGCGTCGGCGCTATTCGGGCACATGCCGGATATGGCACTGTTCGGCGTCCTGTTCGCTGCCGTGTTCTGCGGAGTCGGCGGTCTGTTTGCCAAGCAGGGCTACGATAACCTTCATGCGAGCGACGCTGTGCTCGAGCAGGGGGCTGCATATCTGGGCAAGATTTTCGCGTACGAACCGGATTACCAGATCATGATGAACGACCAGCCCTGTATCACGTTGGTCGTGCGCTACTTCATGGCTGGACAGATTCGCGAAGCGCGCGTGAACACAGGCGATGTCAATGCGACGCGCTTTCCGCTTGGGGCGACGGTGTCCATCAAAGTCCACGAGGGGAAGGCGGCGCTCGTGCCGAACTCTGTGAGCAGCATGCGCATCGAACGGGAAGACGACTTGATGAATCCCGACTTCGATCCGATTGGCCTCGCTTCATCCCTGGGCATATCGTGTCCGAACTGCGGTGCGAACATCGTCGTACCGCTGGGCATGTCGCGCTTCTGCCCGTATTGCGATTCGAAGGTGTCCCTGACAACCGATGGCCGCGTTGTCGGTTAGGTGTTGGATGCCTGTAATAGGGTTCTTGGAATAAGGCAACAGAGCGGCGGAAGTGGGCCTTTGGGGACGGGGGCGGGGCCCACAGCGCTGGTTGCGGGATTCCATTGCATTACCAGTGGGCCCCCGTCTCCTGTCCCCGGAGGCCCACTTCCGCCCCCAGGAGCCCACAAGCTCCAGCGCATGCCGCATTCTGCATCTGATACACTGACCGCATGATAGTCTTTCGAAAGATCATTGCGGTCGTCGCGACGTTGGTCCTGGCAGTGTGCCTCGTGGGCTTGGGCTTTCTCGCCTGCATTGCGCCGCCGGTCACGCATGTGCTGTCCAGTTTCTTCTCGAACGATTCTGTGTCACCGTTTAACCGCACGCAGTTGACGCAGGTGGCCGATGCGACGCGTGACTACTCGTTCGGCGACCACGATCAAGCGGCGCTCTATCGTGCCATCTACCAGATTGACTTGCAGTACCGACAGGAAGTCATCACGAGCAACGGCGAGCTGCCCTCAGATTTCCCCGCGTTGGACATCGTGGCGGACGCGAACGATGCCAAACAGCTGGCGGCGGCGTTCGCAGGCGCGTCCGAGCTGTACTGCTATTCTCCCCAGACGGTGTCTCACCTCGACGATTGCTACAACGTGGCACATACCGGCATCATCGTGCTGATTATCTGCGGTATTGCCGCCGTGACGGGT
>OMSY01000206.1 GCA_900313875.1 uncultured Actinomycetes bacterium | reverse complement strand
TGGTACCCGGTACCTGGTACCGAGTGGTTCCCGGTACCAGGTGAGGCGATGGTTCCCGGTACCGGGTGGTGTCGAATGGTTCCCGGTACCGAGTACCTTTCGAGTGGTTCCCGGTACCAGGTGC
Organism: uncultured Actinomycetes bacterium; assembly: GCA_900313875.1. Classification (GTDB taxonomy): domain Bacteria; phylum Actinomycetota; class Coriobacteriia; order Coriobacteriales; family RUG844; genus RUG844. Next base: position 4,910 of record OMSY01000206.1, on the reverse strand, counting down.
CCGGTACCTTGGGCGCGGGGCTTTCACACCGTCCACTAACCCCCCTTGCGTCTCGCCGAGTATCACTTGCACTCCATCGCTGCAGCGTACATCATTAGCCCAAAGGAAAGGTTTGTCATGATGGTGCCATATCGTATGGGTCAAAGGAGGATTTCAACCATGAAGACAAAGAGAACGGCGCTTGCTGTCATCTTGGCGATGGTGATGGCGTTCGCGATGGTCGCGCTTGCCGGTTGTGGCAAGTCGAGCTCCTCGAGCTCGTCGTCCGCCACCCCGACGGCTCAGCCGACCGGTGAAGAGCTCATCGTCGGTTTCGACCAGGAATATCCGCCGTACGGCTACATCGCCAACGATGGTTCCTACACCGGCTTCGACCTCGACCTCGCACAGGAGGTCTGCAACCGCCTGGGTTGGACCTACAAGGCCATGCCCATCGATTGGGACTCCAAGGACGCCCAGCTGAACGCTGACACCATCAGCTGCATCTGGAACGGCTTCACCATGGAGGGTCGCGAGGGTCAGTATGCCTTCTCCGAGCCCTACATGCTCAACGAGCAGGTCATCGTCGTGAAGGCCGACAGCGGCATCCAGTCTCTCTCGGATCTCGAGGGCAAGATCGTCATGACCCAGACCGAGTCCGCAGCCCAGACCGTCCTCGAGGACGAGGAAGGCCAGAAGGCGCTTGCCGACACCTTCCAGGAGCTCCAGACCATCGGTGACTACAACTCCGCGTTCATGAACCTCGAGAGCGGTTCCGTCGATGCCGTCGCATGCGACCTCTCCATCGCCGCCTACCAGCTCTCCGCGAACCCGGGCAAGTACACCCAGCTCGGTGAGTCCCTCTCCAGCGAGCACTATGCCGTGGGCTTCAAGCTGGGCAACGAGGAAAAGGCTCAGAAGGTCACCGATACCCTCAAGGCCATGTATGCCGACGGTACGGTCGCGAAGATCATCGACAAGTATGCTGACCAGGGCATGACCATCGACAACTGGGTACTGAAGTAAGAACCACACCCAGATGACCTGCTTGACCGCAGGCAAGAGGTAAGGCATGCGCCCTCCGCGCGGATGTGCGTGGAGGGCGCATGTGCATGCAGGGGTGCTGTGGCGATGAGCTGACGTGCGCACCGAGGGTGCCCGTTCCAGCGAACAGGAGCTTGCAGCATCTACCCGCCGATGCGTTCGGTGCGGGCCGGGGGCGCCAGGAGGGCGCTGAACGACGAAAGGGGCTCTTGTGGAGTTCTCGACAATGATGGGGTTGCTGGGGAAGGGTCTTATCCTCACCGGTCAGATCTTCGCGGTGACGCTCCTCGGCGCGCTTCCCTTGGGCGTGCTCATCGCCTTGGGGCGCATGAGCAGGTTCAAGCCCTTGGCATGGCTCATGCGCCTGTACATCTCCTTCATGCGCGGCACGCCGCTCATGCTGCAGCTCATGGCGCTCATGTTCGGCCCGTATTACCTCTTCGGCATCAGCCTCAGCTCCAGCTGGAAGTACTTTGCCTGCGACATCGGGTTCATCCTGAACTACGCCGCCTACTTCGCGGAGATCTACCGCGGTGGCATCCAATCGATTCCCAGGGGGCAGTACGAGGCTGCGGAGGTCCTCGGTTACAGCAAGTCGCAGACCTTCATGACCATCGTGCTTCCCCAGGTCATCAAGCGCATCATACCCGCCATGGGCAACGAGATCATCACCCTGGTGAAGGACACCTCCCTGGCATTCGTGCTGGGCATCATGGAGATGTTCACCACGGCCAAGGCCATCGCCGCATCGCAGGTGAGCATGCTCCCGTATGCGGTCGCTGCGGCTATCTACTGGGGCTTCACGCTGTTCGCCGAGGCGCTCATCGGCCGGGTTGAGAAGAAGCTCAGCTACTATCACGACTGAAAGTGGGGAGTACCGAAATGGCAACCGGTGAGATCCTTCTGCGTCTGGAAGATGCGCACAAGAGCTTCGGCGACAACGAGGTGCTCAAGGGTATCTCCCTGTCCGTGCGGCGGGGTGAGGTCGTGGCGATCATCGGTGCATCGGGTGGGGGCAAATCCACGCTTCTGCGCTGCTGCACGCTGCTCGAGACCCTTGACCGGGGGAACCTCTCCTATGGCGACCTGCAGGTGACCACGGATACCGGCGCCGGGGCGCAGTATGCCCCCAAGAGCGTCCTCGCCCAGGCACGTCAGCGCTTCGGTCTGGTGTTCCAGAACTTCAACCTGTTCCCCCACTACACGGTGATGAAGAACATCACCGATGCGCCCATCCGCGTCCAGAAGCGACAGAAGGACGAGGTCTTCGCCGAGGCCCGCGAGCTGCTTGCCAAGATGGGGTTGTCCGACAAGGAGAACTTCGTTCCCTGCGACCTGTCGGGCGGTCAGCAGCAGCGTGTGTCCATCGCACGGGCGCTTGCGATGGACCCGAGTGTCCTGTTCTTCGACGAGCCGACGAGTGCGCTCGACCCCGAGCTCACGATCGACATCCTCCGCGTCATCCGCGGGCTGGCCAAGGAGCACATGACGATGGTCATCGTCACCCATGAGATGTCCTTCGCGCGCGATGTGGCCGACCGCATCATCTTCCTCGATGCCGGCCTCGTGGCCGAGGAGGGTCCGGCGGAAGAGGTGGTCAACAACCCGAAGTCCGAGCGTCTCAAGGCGTTCCTGCGCCACTTCCAGAGCGGGGGTGTGGACTGACCGAGGCGTGGTCATCTACCGGGAGCGATGTGCCGCCGTGAGGCGGCGTGTCGCCTTCCTCGCCATCGGTTCACCATCCCATCCGCTTCGTTCCGCATCACGGCAAGACGGCCGCAACCCATCCGGTGGGTGCGGCCGTACCAGGTTGTTCGGCCAGCCTCGGTCATCGGGTCGTCCGAGTCTCTGGCCGCCTCGTGGTTGTCGGGGGGTCGCTCAGCCCTTCGCGCTGGCGAGCATGCGCAGTGCCGTGTCCTTGTCGTTGGTGAAGAAGAGATCGCTTCCCTGGTTGCATCTCACGATGAACCTGGCGAACGGCGTGCCCTCGAGGTCGGAGAAGTCACCGACGATGGCCAGCTTGTAATGCTTCGGCGCCAGCAGGTTGACGAGTTCGGCTGCCATGAACGTCGAGGCGTCGAAGAACTTGTCGATGACCGCCTCGCGACGGACCGCGACGCGGTTGACGTTGCACTCGTACTTGATGTTCGAGATCAGGCTCCGTGCTGATTTCGCATCGGTGATGAGCAGGTCGGTCGAATCCACATAGGCGCAGCCCATCGTGTTCAGCAGGGTGATCTCGTATTCCATCTCTTGTCCTCTCCTTGCGGGACGGTGCGACGGGATGCGGCCTGCCTCCCGATACGCGTGAGCCGTTGAACTGCTGGTAAGTATACCTCAATGCGGGGACGGGGATGCATCGCGGCAAGCCCGCCGTGCCACGTCCTCCGGCCCGCGTGCCTCATCGCCTCCCTTTGACGCGCGCGGTGCCTTGAACGGCATCCGGTTGCGCTATAGTAGTCATCTGTGGAAAGCAGCTCGTCGATGTGCGCTCGATGGATGGGGAATGCCGGATGGGAAGGCTGGGCAACTGGGCTCGCGAACGCGAGGAGGCCCTTCTAGCATGGGAGGACGCGAAGCCCCGTCGTGCGGGTCGCGCCTGCTACCATGCCTTTTCCCGGCTGTTCATACCCCTCGTCATCCTCGTCCTGATAGGCCTTCCCCTTGGGGGACGCGAGCTGATCTGGAACGTCGACGGCCTTGGGCAGTATTACCCGTTCTTCATCTACGAAGGCCAATGGATCCGAGGTATGGTGGCCAGCCTGTTCGGCGGGGATGGCTTCTCCATCCCGCTGTGGGAGTGGTGCAGCGGCTATGGCGTGGACGTCCCCACCACGTTCGACGTCTTCCTCGACCCGCTGAACCTCGTGTCCGCCATCACCCCCGTCGCGATCAGCGAATGGGTGTTCCAGCTGCTCATCGTGGCGCGTCTGTACCTGGCTGGTCTGGCGTTCGTGTTCTACTGCCGTACGCGTGGCGAGAACCGGACGGGCACGGTCCTCGGTGCGTTGCTCTACGCGCTTTGCGGTGCAGGTCTCACGGTCGTGCAATGGACGAGCGGGCTGCATGCGCTCATCCTCTTCCCGGTTGTCCTGGCCGGCGCGGAGCGCATCCTGGCGCATGGGGGACCCTGGGTGTTCGTCGCGTCGCTCACGCTGCTCGCGATCGTCTCGTATTATTTCATGTACATGACGTGCATCCTGCTCGTCGGCTACCTGGCGTTGCGGGTGGTCATGGTCGAGCGGCCCGGGCTCACCCTGCGGCGCTTCCTGTCCTGGACGGGCATCTTCGCCGGCTTGGTGCTGCTCTGCCTTGCTCTCGCGGGGTTCGTGCTGGTTCCCTCCGTGCTCGCCCTGACGGGCATGGACCGCGTGACCGGCCAGAGCGTCGCGGTGCCTTTCCTGTATGCGGGCGAATACTATCTTCGGGTCGCGTCCATCTTCCTGTCGACCACCGAGGTGGGAAGCGACATGTTCCTCGGGTTCGGCGGCCTGGCGTTCCTCGGATGCCTGCTGCTGTTCTCGCACCGTGGGGCCGACCGCGAGCTGAAGGCCGTGTTCGCCGTGCTCACCGCGTTCCTGCTCCTCCCCTGTGTGGGGAGCCTGTTCAACGGGTTGAACTACGCGACGAACAGGTGGGCATGGGCCTACGCGCTCTGCATCGCCCTCATCCTGACGCGCGTGACGCCGGACCTGCTCTCGCCCGATGTCCGTCAGCGGCGCATGATGGTGGCCGGGACGGCTGCGTACGCCGTGCTGCTCCTCGTTCCCAGCGTGCGCACCGAGGCGAACGTCGCCGGCTTCGCGGCACTGCTCGCCACGCTCGCCGTCCTGCTGGCCGCGAAGGAGGGCGCTTCCCGTCGTCGGGCACTCCTCGGTGTCCTTGCC
>OMSY01000091.1 GCA_900313875.1 uncultured Actinomycetes bacterium | reverse complement strand
TTTGCGCACCTCGCCGACGTTACCGATGACGACACCGACTACTTCTCGGTCGTCATCGTGAAGGATCATGCGTAAGACGGCTTCGGCTTCCTTACGCTCTTCCCCAGAATTCAGGACGCGGGCCCATGATTGAAATTCGAAACCTCACGAAGAAGTTTGGCGACTTCACGGCCGTCGACCATCTCGATTTGACCATCGAGACGAACGAGTTCATGGGTTTGCTCGGCCCGAACGGCGCGGGCAAGACGACGACCATCTCCATGATGTCGACGGTATTGCTGCCCACGGAAGGCGAGATTCGCATCGACGGCAACCTGCTGAACCGCAAGGCATCAGCGGAGAAGCGCAAGCTGTCCGTCGTCACGCAGGAGTATTCCATGCGTCAAGACATGACCATGAACGAGGTCATGGAATATCAAGGCCGTCTGTACTACATGCGCAAGAAGGAGATACGCGCGAAGACGGCGGAGCTGTTCGAATTCGCCGGGCTTTCTGCCTTTGGGCATCGGACCGTGAGGCACCTTTCAGGCGGCATGAAGCGCAAGCTGATGATTTGCCGCGCGCTCATGGTTGACCCTGAGATTCTGCTCCTCGACGAGCCGACGGCTGGCATGGATGCGCTGGCGCGTCGCCAGATGTGGGACTTGCTGCGCAGCTTGAAGGACCGCAACCTCACCATCCTGCTCACGACGCACTATATCGACGAGGCGCAGGCGCTGTGCAACCGTGTGGCGTTCATCGACGGTGGAAAGCTCGACGTGGTGGATGCGCCGCTGGCGCTGATCAACCAGCTGGGCCCGTTCGCGGTGGACAATCTGGAAGACGGCAAGCTTGTCAGCCGCTATTTCCCCACGCGCGAAGCGGCTATCGAGCGGCTGCAGACGCTGCCCGACGATGCGGTGCTGCGGGCGACGACATTGGAAGACGTATTCGTTGAACGAGTGGGGCATCGCATCACGAAAGGGTAGGCCGGAGACACGTTCTTTGGCGCATTACGGCAAAGCAAGGAAACAACGGTAATCATGGGCATCATCACAGTGCTATGGGAAAAATGGGCGGAGTTCAAACGTGACTTCTACAAGATCACGGTTGCCGCCATGATCTCTCCGCTCATGTACCTGCTCGTGTTCGGTTTGGGCATCCAAACGACTTCGCATGGCGAGCCGTATCTGAACTTCCTCATCCCGGGCATTGTGGCCATGGTCACAATGACAGGCAGCTTCAGCGCCGTGTCGCAGAACATGAGCGTGCAGCGCCTCTATGAAAAGGCGCTCGACCAGGTCATGGTGTCTCCGACCCCTCTCTGGCAGTTTATCGTGGGCCAGATTGTCGGTGGGGCGTTGCGCGGCATGTATGCGGCGGTCGTCATCTTGCTGCTGATATCGCCCATCCGCACGTCGCTCGTGTTCAGCCCCTTGTCGTTCGCCATATTGTTCCTGAACGGCACGGTATTTGCCACCATTGCGGTGACCTTGTCGTTCTTGGCGAAAAGCTATACCGACTCACCGCGGTTCAACACGTACATCATCATGCCCATGTCGTTTCTGTGCAACACGTTCTTCTCGACCGATCAGATGCCCCATGGCATAAAGGAGTTCGTGTCCGCCCTGCCGCTTTCGCAGACCTCGGACATGGTGCGCGCCATCGCACAAGGCCTCGAGCCAAATCTCATGGGCGTCGTCGTGCTGCTCGTGTATTTGGTCGTGTTCTCAGCCATATCGTTTGCGTTCATCTACAAGAAGAAGAACCTGTAGGAGGAGCTGTTCATGAAGGGTTTGCTGTCCGTCAGTTTCGGGACGTCGTACGTGCAGACGCGCGAGCGGACGATCGACGCAGTCGAAGCGCGCCTGGCCGACGCGTTCCCCGATCGCGCCTTTTACAGCGCGTGGACGAGTGGGCGCATCATCGCGAAAGTGCGTGCTGAGCGAGGCGAAGAGCACGACACGCTGGACGAGGCTTTCGCGCGAGTCTCCGACGAGGGCGTCGATGATCTGATTGTGACCACGATGTGCCTGATGGACGGCCATGAGATGAGGAAAATCGAGAACGCGGCAGCTGCGTGGGCGCGCGCTGACGAAAAGCGCGTGGCACGTGTTGCCAACCCGCTGTTGGCAAGCTCGGAAGATCGTCGTGCGATGGCACAGGCGATTAGCGACGAATTCGCTGCGGTGCCTTCCGAAGAAGCCCTGCTGCTCATGGGCCATGGCATAAGTCGCAACTTGAAAGCTGCGCTCATGGCGCACGACCAGCATGACGATCCAAACGCCGTATACAGCCAAATCCAAGATGAGCTGCACGCGCTCGGACGTACCCGGTTTTTCGTCGCGACGGTCGAGGGCGTGCCTGTGTTCGAAGATGCCCTTGTGGAAATTGAAGCGTGCGGTGCCAAGCGGGTTCATCTGGCGCCGTTCATGATCGTGGCCGGCGACCACGCGACAAACGACCTTGCCGGCGACGACGAGGATTCGTGGAAGAGCTTGCTGGAAGCGCGCGGCTATTCAACCGACGTGACGCTGAAAGGTCTTGGCGAATACGAGGGCGTTCAACAGCTGGTCTGCGATCACGCCCATGTGGCGCGGGTGCTTGAAAGGTAGCAATGCGGGTTTCGGGTGTGACATATGCGATAAGAATGCGTCAACAGGGTTTGTCGAAGGCACATGCCTTCGTTCTGCTTGCATTGACGTGCCTCGTTGCGATGGCTGTGCTGTGCAGCATGGTGCTGCAGCCCGCATTCGCCGACGAGGCGCACAACAAAGTTGCAAGTTCGTCTGCCATGGCTTCCGCAAAGGCGCTCACCCTGGAGGGGATGCAACCCATCACCGGCGACAAGGTGAAGGACGGTGTCTACGAGATTGAAGCCGAATCGTCATCGCCGTTCTTCAAGATCAAGGGCGCTACGCTTACAGTGAAAAACGGGCAGATGACGGCTGCGATTTCGCTTGATTCCAAGAGCTATCCGCTTGTTTACATGGGCACGGGCGACGAAGCGGCTGCCGCGCCTGCATCCGACTACATTGAATTCGATGGTGACGCATGGACGTTCACGGTGCCTGTGAGCGCGCTCGACCAAGAGCTGGATTGCGCTGCGTACAGCAAACGGCGCAAGCAGTGGTACAACCGCAAGCTCATGTTCTACGCCGCAACGCTGCCGGCCGATGCGCTCCTCGTGGAACTGCCGGAATACGGCGACCCCATCACTGACGAGAATGCGAATGCGGCGAAGACCGCGTCCGATATCGCATTTGGCAAGAAGGGTAACGAGAACCCCGAGACGGGTGCGGTGCCGATTGACATGCCCGATGGCACGTATTCCATCGAAGTGAACATGACGGGCGGATCGGGGCGCGCCTCGGTAAGCTCGCCGACCTGGCTCATCGTCGAAGGCGGATACGCTTACGCGCGCCTGCTGTGGTCGAGCTCGTATTACGACTACATGATCATGGACGAAGTGCGCTATGAGAA
>OMSY01000111.1 GCA_900313875.1 uncultured Actinomycetes bacterium | reverse complement strand
TCACCGGGGCGGCAACACCCACGACCCCGACGGACCGGCCATCGGTCAAAGATGGCTGAGCTGGCGGGGAACAGGGGCTGCAGCAGGAGATGAGGGCGGTGGTGAGGCGGCAAGATGGCGCACCGGCCCCACGATGGCACGCTGCCTACCGACAGGTATCGCGGGATCTCCCGTCGGGACAGAAGGACGACCCGGCTGCCATGCAGCGCCCACCCCGGAATCGAGGTCAAGGGCGTATGCCGAGGATGACCCGTTCGAGCGAGGAGACATCATCGACGAGAAACGTCGGATGCAGGGCTTCCAGGACATCGCGGGACCTGAACCCCCAGGACACCAACGCGCAATCCACCCCTGCTGCACGGGCAGTGGCATGGTCGACCTCGGAATCACCGACATACAACGCCCGATCTGCATCGACACCGAGCAGGTCGAGGGCGATATGGACCATATCCGGAGCCGGCTTCCGTGGGATTCCCGCCTTCTCGCCGAAGGACAGGTCCGGGTCGAGCAGTCCGTCGAAATGACGGCGCACCAGGTCGCGGACAGCCTCATGACCCTTGTTGGAGACGACCGCGCAAGCGACTCCGGCATCGTCCAGGGCCCCGAGCAGCTCATCCACATGGGGATAGGGCCTGGTCCTCACATCGCAATGTTCGCCGTAGAAGACCTTGAAGCCCTCGAGCAGCCCCTCGAAACCCGGGGTGTGCGACCCACCCGGCAGAGCGGACGCGACGAACTTCCGATATCCGTTCCCCAGGAGCTTGCGGACCTCCCCGACATCAAGCGGCCCCAAACCCACAGTGGAGCGGACATGGTCGAGTGCGGCCTTCAGGTCATCGAGGGTGTCGAGCAAGGTGCCATCGAGGTCGAAGACCACCGCATCATAACGACGTGTCACCTGCGACCCCCTCCCATATGACGGAGCCGGCACAGCCGAACCGCTCAGAGCGCGCATGCGTCATCGGAACAGGAGGCCGAACCCGTTATCCTGCACACGAGGTTGACGAGCATGTCGGCCTGCTCGTCCGAGAAGGAGTCCTCGAGCACGCACTGCTCGAGCAGGCCGACGATGCCGTTCACGATGAAATACAGCGCATAACGGCGCTCCTCTTCCTCATCCACCCCGTCGAGATTGCACTCGAACTGGCTTTCCTTCATCAGGAACGCATGGCAGCGGTCGCGGATGATGGCAACCTGTCCGTTGGTGATGTAGAGACGCATCGTATGACGCTCCTCCTTGAAGAAGGAGAACAGCAGACGCACCGCCGAGCAGATGTCGGTGAACGTCCGCTTGCCTGTCTTGGCGGCGAACATCTCGAGCTTCTGGTCAAGCGCGTAGCACAACACCTGGTCCTTTGACTCGAAACACTGGAAAAAATACCGTTTCGGTAAATCCGCAGCCTCGGCGACACGCGTCACCGTGATGTTCTCATAAGGAGCCCGCTCGAGGATCTTGAGCAGGTAGCGCGCGAACCGGTCACGCCGGTCCTCATCACCCGTGTACATGGTGCACCATCCTAGAACTCGAAGGTCTTGCCGGTGAGCGCATACTCCAAGCGGTCGCCCATCTTCTCCTTGAGCATCCCGAAGGCCTCCGTGCCCGTGCAGTGGCAGGTCGCATAGGTGGTCGGGAAGGAGAGGAGGTAGTCGGCGATGGCCTCGATCTTCTCGCGCGGCTCGCACCCACCGTCACGCGGGTTGGAGAGGTGGAACCCACCGATGACGAAGTCCATGGGTCCACCTGCATGCTCCATCGCACGGTCCATGATGTTGACGATGCCATGATGCGCGCATCCGGCGATGAGCACGCGGGCATCCGGCGTCTCGATGATCATGTTCTGCTCATGGAGGAACGGGTCATGCTGGTAGGTCTTGCCATCGGTGACGAGGAGCTTGCGGTTCGATGATGAGCAAAGACGCTCTCCCGTGACATCGGAGAACAGGAAAAGCTCATCATCGATACGGAGGGTATCACCCACGAGCTTGATGCGGTCCGAATCGAGCAGGTCGGGCATGAGCCCGTTGAAGAGGATCTGCCCTGACTTGCGCTTGGTGAAATGCGGTTCGAAGGCATGCTCGTTCAGATATATGGGTGCCTTGTCGTTCGTCTCGAGGAACGCGGGTATGCCGCCGCCATGGTCGTCGTGCCCATGGGAGACCGCGGCTACATCGACCGCCGAGATGTCGAGACCAAGACGCTCGGCATTCCCGATGAACATCGCGGTCGTGCCCATATCGAACAGGACGTTCTGCGTACCGGTCTCGACGAACAGGCTCAACCCATGCTCGACCTCGAACGAAGGGGATTCAAGGTCGTCGACAAGGACGTGGATCTTCATGGCATCCTCTCTTTCCAAACCC
>OMSY01000094.1 GCA_900313875.1 uncultured Actinomycetes bacterium | reverse complement strand
TCCCGTGTTCATCAAAGGGGGAGGGCATCCGATTGGGTGCCCTCCCCGTACGATACGGGTCCGACGGACGAGGGGGGTCGGACCTGATCGACAACATGCTGTTTGCTATGCGCGGAGCTCGTCCAAGCCGTCGGAGATGGTCTTCTTGACGCTGGCAAGCACCTCGTCAGAAGGAACCCACTGCTCCCTGAAGATGCCGAACGGCATCTCGAAGCCGCATTCCTTCATCTCGGCCTCGACCATGCCGACGCTCTGGCCGCTCCAGCCGTAGCTACCGAATGCGATACCGATGGCCTTGCGGCTCTTGGGGGTAAGACCCTTGAGGTAGGTGAGGAACGCCGCGACGGAAGGCATCATGCCGTTGTTCAGCGTGGGCGAGCCGATGGCGACGTACTTCGCCTTGAGGGTCTCGGTGATGACGTCGGAGATATGGTTGTACTTGAGGTCGAACAGGCGGGCGGGTACGCCCTTCTCGACGAAGGCCTCGAGGATGTTCTTGGCGATGAGCTCGGTGGAATGCCACATCGTGTCGTAGATGACGATCGCGTAATCCTCGACCTGGTCGCTCGACCACTTGTCGTAGAGGGCGACGATATCACCGATATGCTCTTTCCAGATGATGCCGTGGGACGGGCAGATGAGGTTGAACTCGTAATCAGCCAGGGCCTTGAGGGTGCGGGAGACCATCAGGCCATAGGGCATGACGATGTTCGCATAGTACTTGGAGGCCTGGATGATGATCTCGTTGAAGTCCACCTCGTAATCGAAGCGCTGGCTCGTGGAGAGATGCTGGCCGAACGCATCCATCGAGAAGAGGATCTTCTCCTCGGGGAGATAGGTCGCCATGGAGTCCGGCCAGTGCAGCATCGGGGTCTGGATGAACTGCAACGTGTACTTGCCGGTGGAGAGCTCGTCACCGGTCTTGACCGGCTGGAAATCGAAGATGTCCCCGAAATGGGCCTTGAGCCCCGTCACACCTGCGGGGTCGGAAGTGTACACCTTGGCGTTGGGGACGAGCTCGAGCATGCGCGGAAGGCCGCTCGAGTGGTCCTGCTCCACATGCTGCGACACGATGTACTCGATCTTGGAGGGGTCGACGACCTGCGAGATACGCTCGACCATCTCATCGAAGAAGCTCTTCTTGACCGTATCGATGAGGGTGATGTGCTCATCGACGATCAGATAGGCGTTGTACGTGGAACCACGGTCCGTGGTGTAGCCATGGAAATTGCGCTCGTTCCAGTCGATTGCACCGACCCACCAAATATTAGGGGCAATCTCGATAGGGTCTAACATCTGGTACCTCCTCCTCATTGAGTCTGCCAGGCGCGTTCCTGTCGCATGGTTACCTGTGAGTATAGGGAATCGGGGGAAGAGTATCCACAGCTGGGCTGGAAAACATCGGAATCGACACAATCATCATCACAATTCGATTCGCCCCATCGCTCTACCTGCGGGAACACACGGTGCGCACAGGAACATGGATGGTCGACCGGGCTTCTCCCGTGTCGGTTCATGATAGGGGAGTGCATATCGGTTTCGTCTTGAATCCGTCACGAGATGTCACCAAGCCGAAATCCAGCGCCAAGCTTCCGAACCACCGGTCCTTTCCAGTCGACCACTCACCTCGAACCCCCTCAAAACCTCCACACCATCTACCTATTTTTTGGAGCTTGCGCGGAGAAGAGCGCGGCGGCCATCGGGCGCACCCAAGGGCGTTCTATATCATGCCTACTGTCCTGTGGTCTGCCCGGTCCACGGGGCATGCACACGGTAAAGGTAGGTTAGGTTAGAGACGTGGGGGGAGAAGAGATTTGAATACTCTTGCATTCCTAATCCTGTTCCCCGTCGTCATTGCCGGATTGCTGATGGTGATCCACAATGACAGCGCGAGAGCAGGGATCACCGTCGTAGGTGCGGTGGTGATCGCAGCGGGATCCATATTCCTAGCGGTCCAGTATCTTGGCAAGCCGCAGGTGTTCCCGGCTGTAGACGAGGGTATGGCTGAGATCATCAGCTATATCTTCTTGGCAGTGGACATTGCATTGGGTTGCTATGTCGCCGGAAAGGGTATCAAGCACAAGAAGTGGATTGCTGTCATCCTTGCTGTGATACAGATTGCGATTGTCGTGGCGTTCGAGTTCACCGTTGCTGGTGGCATCGAGGTCGAGAACCACTTCTACGTGGACAATCTCTCGATCATCATGGCCCTCATCATCGGCATCATCGGCAGCTTCATCTGCGTGTACGCTATCGGGTACATGCGTGACTTCCAGAGGGAGCATGCCGATGGCAAGGACCGCCGCTTCATCTTCTTCGCCGTCATGTTCGCCTTCCTGGGCGCCATGTTCCTGGTTGTCTTCGCGAACAGCCTGATGTGGCTCTTCACCGGCTGGGAGATCACGACGGTCTGCTCGTTCGCGCTCATCGGTTACACCCAGACCGAGGAGGCGACGAACAATGCGTTCCGTCAGATCATCATGAACCTCCTCGGTGGTCTCGCGTTCGCTGTCGCCCTGATCTTCACCGCCCAGAACACCGGCTCCCTCGAGCTCAACAAGCTCATCGCCGCCGGTGCTGCTGGCAAGGCTGCCATGTGGCTTCCGATCACCCTCCTCGGCTTCGCCGCCCTCACCAAGATGGCTCAGATGCCGTGGCACAGCTGGCTGCTCGGCGCCATGGTCGCTCCCACGCCGACGAGTGCACTCCTTCACTCCTCGACGATGGTCAAGGCAGGTTGCTTCCTGCTCATCAAGATTGCCCCGTGCATGGGCAACAACATCCCGGGCTACATGGTCACCCTCGTAGGTGCAGCTACCTTCCTGATCTGCTCCTGCATGGCCATCTCTCAGAGCAACGCCAAGCGCGTTCTCGCCTATTCGACCATCTCCAACCTCGGTCTGATCGGTGCCTGCGCTGGCATCGGCACCCCCGAGGCGGTATGGGCTTCCATCTTCCTGCTCATCTTCCATTCCTGCGCGAAGTCGCTCCTCTTCCTTTGCGTCGGTACCGCTGAGCATCACATCGGAAGCCGTAACATCGAGGACATGGACCTCCTGTTCGAGCGCATGCCCAACCTCACGCGGTTTATGATGCTGGGTATCCTCGTCATGTTCATCGCCCCGTTCGGTATGTTGATCTCCAAGTGGGCTGCTCTCCAGTCCTTCATCGACTCCGGCAACCTCATCCTGGTCATGCTCCTTGCATTCGGTTCCGGTGCCACGTTCTTCTTCTGGGCCAAGTGGATCGCCAAGCTCACGGCCATCGCTGGCAACAAGGAGAACATCGAGGGTACGGTCTCCAAGTCCGAGTGGGCCTCCCTGTTCGTCATGGCAGCACTTGCCCTCATCTGCTGCGTGCTCTTCCCGATCGTTTCCAGCACCATGGTCATCCCGTACCTCGCAAGCGTTCCGCAGTTCGCGGGTATGGCGATCTCGCCGACCATCTCTGCTGACAACCTCTGGCTTGTGGCCATCATCTCCGTCTTCGTCATCGCCGTCATCGTCGGCCTGCCGAAGTACTCGCCCAAGCAGAAGCATGTAAACGTCTACCTCGCAGGTGCCACCATGGACAGCGAGAAGCGTATGTTCAAGAACTCCTTCTCCGAGCCGCAGGTTGCCACTCAGTCCAACTGGTACCTTGAGGGCATCTTCGGTGAGAAGAGGCTCGACAAGCTCGCGTGCTGGACAGGTGGCCTGCTCTCCTGCATCGGCATCGTTGCAGCTATCTTCTTTGGGATGGTGAGGTAAATGGCACCTTGGATCTGGAAAATTATCGCATGTGTCGCATTCATCGTCCTCGGCCCCTTCATCGGTGGTCTCCTTGCAGGTATCGACCGCAAGATCTCGGCGCGTATGCAGCGTCGTGTAGGTCCTCCGATCCGCCAGCCGTTCTATGATGTTGGAAAGCTCCTCGCCAAGGAGAACGCCTCCGACAACGCCACCGAGCACGTCTATGTATGGATGTACCTCATCATGGCCGTCATCGCCGGTTGCATCTTCTTCTCCGGTGGCAACTTCCTGCTGGTGTCCTTCATCCTCACGCTCGGCTCGCTGTTCTTCATCGTCGCAGCCTACAGCACGAGGTCCCCGTACGCCGAGGTCGGTGCAGGTCGTGAGATCCTGCAGGTCATGACCTATGAGCCCATGGTCATCCTCGTGGCAGTGGGTTTCTACATGGTCACCGGTTCCTTCAACGTCGTCGACATCGCTGCTGGTGTCAATGGTGTGGCCCCGACGATCTGCTGGCTCCCGCTCATGTTCATCGGTTTCTGCTACATCCTCACCATCAAGCTGCGCAAGTCGCCGTTTGACCTCGCGATGTCCGCAGAGGCCCATCAGGAGCTCGTCAAGGGTATCACCACCGAGATGAGCGGCAAGACCCTCGCGATCGTCGAGATCGCAGAGTGGTACGAGACCGTCATGTTCCTCGGCTGGGTCGCCCTGTTCGTATCCTGGGCCAGCTGGGTCGGCGTCATCGTCTGCCTCGTCTGCCTGTTCCTCGTCTATTTCTTCGAGATCCTGGTGGACAACAACTTTGCCCGTGTCAAGTGGGATGTCATGTTCAAGAGCTCCTGGTGGCTCGCGTTCGTATTCGGCGCACTCAATCTTGCCGCCATCCAGCTCATCCAGCATTTCGTGATGTAAGGAGGTGTGCATATCGTGTCGAACACAATCAAATCACCATGGCTTGTCCATTACGATGCATCCAGTTGCAACGGCTGTGATATCGAGGTTCTTGCTTGCCTGACCCCCATGTACGATGTCGAGCGTTTCGGTATCGTCAACTCGGGTAACCCCAAGCATGCTGATGTCTTCGTCGTGACAGGTAGCGTCAACGAGCAGAACATGAAGGTCGTCCAGGAGATTTACAGCCAGATGCTCGAGCCGAAGGTCGTCGTGGCCTGTGGTATCTG
>OMSY01000199.1 GCA_900313875.1 uncultured Actinomycetes bacterium | reverse complement strand
CTTCTACCAGAAGACGGTGCAGGTCATCCGCGACTGGCTCAAGAAGCACCCCGAGGATGGTCCGGAGATCCTCTTCACCCGCGAACGTCTCATCCGTTTCTGCATCGGGCTCGCGATCTTCCTCGTCCTCGCCTTCTTCATCTACTGGAAGACGGGCGTCATCACGTTCTGACATGCACATGGCACAAGCGAGGCGGCACCGGCCGGCAAGGAACGCCGACCGGTGCCGCTTTCCATGCTGGGCCGTCTCCGCGGATGACATGCTGGTGCCGCATCATCCGACCAGTCGGCACACCCCTCAGTACATGAGGTAACGGTTCTCCCGGACGTCCGGGTCGATGGAGCTGAGGATCGCGAAGATGCGGCTGCAGGCTGCAGCCACCACCTCGGGCTGTGAGAACGGGCCGCCTTTCGTGGCCTTCTGCGCGGCAAGCACCTCCCTGCTCAGGATCTTGCGGTCATCCTTGTCCTTGAGAAGGAGGGAGAGCTTGGCCCCATGGGTGCAGAGGTGCTCGAGCTGGTTGAACGTGCGGTCCCAATGCTCCTTGAACCTGCGCGCCTCCTCACGCCGCTTGGTCTCCTTGATGGATGCCTCGAGCTCCTCGCGGGTGATGTTCATCGAGTCCTTGATGTCGAGTGACACGCGTTTGCCGGTCTCGGTGTTGAGCGCCTCGACATGGACGATACCGTCCACATCCACCCCGAGGCTCACCTTGATGATGAGGTTGCCATGAAGCGCCCTGCGGATCTCCGGCAGGGTGACCACGCCGATGAGCCTGTTGAGCGATGCCTTCGAGGACTCGCCCTGCAGCACCCTGAACTCGGCCTCACGCTGCAGGTCCGTGGCGGTCGAGAAGATCTGCGTGCATTTGATGGGGATACGGGAGTTGCGCTCGATCATCCTGACGCAGACATCCCCATACGACTCGATGCCGAGGGACATCGGGACGACGTCGAGCAGGAGCAGGTCACCACTGCCCTCGAGCACGTTGGCCTGCAGTGCGGCACCGAGCGCCACGCACTCGTCGGGGTCCACGCCTTCCTCGGCGGCGACACCGAGGTACCCCTCGATGGTCCTGCGCACGAGCGGCATACGCGTCGACCCGCCCACGAGCAGGAGCTTGTCGATCTGAGAGGGCCCGAGCCCCGCATCGACGAGCGCACGGCGCACGGAATCCATCGCACGGTCGACGAACGGCTGCGCGATCTCCTCGAGCTGGTCGCGGGTGAGGGTGGTGCGGAGGTGGCGGCATTCGGTCCCGCGGGTGACGAGGAACGGCAGGAAGACCTCGTAGCTCTCGGCATCGCTGAGTGCGATCTTCGCCTCCTCGGCAGCCTCGATGAGACGCTGCACCGCAAAGTAGTTCAGACCGATGTTCCAGCCCGTCTCCTCCTCGAATTCGGCAAGGAAATGGTCCTTGACCGCATTGTCGATGTCGTTGCCCCCGAGCTCGTTGTCGCCACAGGTGGACATGACCTCGATGATGCCCTCGTCGATGTCGAGGATGGAGCAGTCGAACGTGCCGCCACCGAGGTCGAAGACGAGGACCTTCTGCGGCTCGGTGCAGTCGATCCCATAGGCGAGCGCGGAGGCGGTGGGCTCGTTGATGATGCGCTTGACGTTGAGCCCGGCGATCTTGCCCGCATCCTTCGTCGCCTGACGCTGGGCGTCGGTGAAGTACGCGGGGCAGGTGATGACCGCATCGGTGACCACCTCGCCGATGCGGTCCTCGGCGTCGGTCTTGAGACGCTGGAGGATGAAGGCGGAGATGGACTCCGGCGAGTAGTCATGCCCGTTGATGCGGACGCGGTACCGGCTGCCCATCCTGCGCTTGATGGAGGCGACGGTGCGGTCGAAGTTGGTGTACTCCTGATGCTTCGCCGCCCATCCCACCGAGATGTTGCCGCGTTCGTCGAAGGAGACGACCGAGGGCAGGGTCTGCTTGAACTCCGATGTGACGAGCACCTCGGGCTTGCCGTCGCGCACCACCGCGACGCAGGAATTGGTGGTACCGAGATCGATGCCGATGACGGTGGACATGTTTCCTCCTACTCACCACGCAAGGCCCCGTACGGGGTCCGCGCGGACCTGTTTTCCAGAAGACAGTGTAATCGAAACAGTGACAGTTCATTGTGCCGACCGGTGAACTCTGCGAGAATCGAGACGTCCGGACCGAGAACCAGGTTGGCCCATGCCGCCCGCACGTCATGCCGCATCATCGCCACGACGTGATTCGAGACAGTGCACACGGGATCTGCCCAGGACTCCCCCACCCGGCACCATCCATAGGATTCGAACGAGAGGCTGGTAATCATGGACAGCGAGAAGCTCAACGAGTTGATCGGCAAGGCAGTCGAGAAGGCCAAGAGCGACCCTGGGTTCGCGGCATCGCTGAAGTCCGACCCGCGACAGGCCGTTGCGGATGCGTTCGACGAGACGCTTTCCGACGAGGAGGCGAACGACTTCGTGGAGGGCACCATGCGCGAGCTTCTCGAGTCGCTCATCTCCGAGCATCGTTCAAGCGATTCCTCGGAAGACGCCACCAAGGCACTGAAGAGCGCTTTCGATGCCATCATCGATGGAGCGAACAGCTTCTTCGAGAAGGCCGAGGATGTGGCCGAGGATGTCATCGACAACATCAAGGATGCATTCGACGGCGATGATGATGACGACGATGACGACGACGAGCCCGAGGACAAGGCCGCGCCTGCCGAGGCAGCCCCTGCAGGCGACGGTGATGCGACCACCAAGATCAAGGATGCGGTCGAGAAGATCCAGCCGATCATCGCGACCGTCGTGTCCCGCGTGAGCGAGGCGGCGGGTGATGCCTACGAGAAGGCGAAGCCGGTCGTCGGTGACGTGGTCACCCGCGTGAGCGAGGCGGCGGGCGACGCCTACGAGAAGGCGAAGCCGGTCGTCGACGATGTCGTGACCCGCGCACGCGAGGGCTTCAACGACGCCCGCGAGAAGATCGACAGCGCCCGCGACAAGGCCATGTCCGATGATGTCGTCGAGGTGGAGAGCGTTTCCTCCGACGAGGTGACGGCGGCAGCGGTAGAGGCCGCCGAGGAGGCCGTCTCCTCCGTGGCGGAGGCCGTGGAGGCTGCCGTGGAGAAGGCCAAGTCCGAGATCGACGAGGTTGCCGACAAGGCCGAAGCCGCCATCGAGGATGCCGGCGAGGCGGTCGAGGACGCAAGCGAGGACGTCGAGGAAGCCGCGGACGAGCTGGTCTAGGCGGCCGAGGCTGGCGACGAGTTCGCCGCTGGCACGGATGCCGGGAAGGCTCGGTTTCCCGACAGTGCCCCGAAAGGCTATCATTGACGACGTGCATCCTTACGGGTGCGCGTCGTCGCTCATATGGGGGCGTGGCGGAACTGGCAGACGCAGGGGACTTAAAATCCTCCGCCGCGAGGCTTGTGGGTTCGAGTCCCACCGCCCCTACCATGG
>OMSY01000201.1 GCA_900313875.1 uncultured Actinomycetes bacterium | reverse complement strand
GTCCTGTATGCGACGGGCATCGGCTGCCCCCTCAGGTTCCTGACCGGCATCCCCTGCCCCGGGTGCGGGATGACACGGGCGTGGCTTGCCATCCTCCATCTCGACGTCGCGGGGGCGGCTGCCTGGCACCCCCTGTTCTGGGCCCTCCCCCTCATCGGTGTCCTCTACCTCGCCAGGCATCGCCTGGGTACCCGCCGCTTCAACACCTGCGTCGGTGTCCTCATCGCATTGTTCCTCGTGGTATGGGTCGCACGACTCGTCCTCCCGGGAGACGCCATCAGCATCGCGGCACCGCGCTGGCTCGAGATCGTGAGGGCGGCCTTCGGGTAGGGATGCCCAAGGGTCCTCGCCGACCGACGGCTGACGAGGGTCCGCACGCATCAAAGCAGCCCGCTCTCCGGGCGACCGGTCGGCACCGGATGGCACGCTGGTCCCGCGGTGGCACCGAGACAAGGGACTGGCCTCGTGCCGCTGCAGCTCGCGCCGCTCGGCACCCGCATGCATGCCGCTCACCGCAAAGCGACCGGCGGTCCTCCCTCTCCCCTCACGGCGGCCGATCCCGAGCATTTCCACCGCTGCCCAGACGCTGTCCACACACCGTTCACACTCCGTTCGGACATCGCCGGCAACCTCTTGGAACCGCTTTGCGACAGCTTTCGTTTCCAAACCCCCGCCGCATCCCATCGGAACGCTGATGCATCGCCGTCGCAAGGCGGTCCCTGCACGCCCTGAACACCCCACTCCACGCCAGCGCCAGCCTCTCTCCCGCCCTCCCGCACGGCATCCTCTGGAAGCTGCTATCGTGCGCAATCACCATCACGCCGAGGACAAGGAGCACGACCATGCGGCTCTACCCAACTGCATCCATCATGAGCACGTCCCTATCGGGCAGCATCATCGGGACCGTCATCGAGATCGGCGACGCCCGGTACCGGGTCGGACGTCCTTTCGCGACCGGCTCCACCGCGCAGCTGTTCCCGATGAACGAACTGCACCCCCGCACACCCTCCCGGACTCGCCGCAGACCCCCGCTCGCCCTCAAGATGGCGCTGCCCTCCCTCGAGGCGAACGAGGTCGTCGCGGAACGCATGGCACGGGAAGCAGCGCTCCTATGCTCGATGCACCATCCCAACATCCCGCGGGGCTACGCTGGCGGGACATGGGAGGAACTGCCCTTCATCGTCATGGAGCGCATCGAGGGGCAGACGCTCGCCCATGCCCTCAGGCTCGAACCGCCCTTCACGCTCAGCCAATCGTTGCACATCGTCCAGCAACTGCTGTTCGCGCTCAACCACATCCACCTGGACCCGCTCATCATCGCGCACCGCGACCTCAAGCCGGCGAACATCATGCTCACGCGCGCAGGGGAGGTGTTCCTCATCGACTTCGGGCTCGCCCGTACCGACTTCATCATCAACCACGCCCTCGCCACGCACAAGGCGGGGTCCCTTCCCTACCAGGCGCCCGAGCAGATCGCCCAGCCGGATGCAGCTGACATCAGGAGCGACCTGTACTCGCTTGGAGCGGTTTTCTACGAGATGCTCACGGGAAGACGCGCGTTCCAGGGCGTCTCCCCCGAAGCAGTGCGCGAGAAGAAGGCAAACGGCTATGTGCCGCAGGTCATGGCGCATGATGCATCGATCGAACACGGATGCACACCGATGCATGGAGCGGTGCAAGAGCAGTACGATCAGCCTGCGCATGAGCGCATTCCCGAGCATGAGCGCATTCTCGAACATGAGCGTATTCCCGAGCGGGGAAGCGCGTATGCGCGGGAGGAATCCCCCGAACGCGAACGCGCGTCCGAACGCGATCCGTTCGAGCACGGATGCCTCTCCGGACGGGAAAGCCTGCTTGGGCCGATCACCCCATCCGAGCGGAAGGCGCCCCTCTCCCCCCAGCAGGCGATCCGGCCAAGCCATGCCGTCCTCGTCGAGGGATGTCAGAGAATCATCGACCGCTCGCTTGCGGCCGATCCTGCACATCGCTATCAGACCCCGTTGGAGTTCATGCAGGACACGAGGGATGTGCAGCGCATGCTTGCGGGCTTCCTGAGGCAGCAGCGCCACCCGGGACGGCAGGAGGAGCTGCTGTTACCGGCATCTCCCATGTGACCGCAGCGTCTCGCTGCCCCCGGACGGCACGCTGGCCCCG
>OMSY01000204.1 GCA_900313875.1 uncultured Actinomycetes bacterium | reverse complement strand
ATGTGCTCATCGGCATCGCAACCTATCTCATCGTCGCGTTCCTGCATGCGCGGCATGTGAAGAAGGTCCCGCTTTCACTTGCCCTCAAGGTCACGGAGTGAGCCATGAAGACGAATGCAAGGAACAACGAGACCAGGATGGCCCTTGTCCGGGCGTTTTTCAGCCTGCTGGCCGAGAAGCCCATCGACAAGGTCACGGTGACTGACATCACCTTGCGCTGCGGGGTCAACCGCAACACCTTCTACTATCATTATCGGGATGTCTACGGCCTGTACGAGGGTATCGTCGGGCTGTTCGCGAGACAGTTGGAGAGCGTGTTCAGCTCCGAGCGCTTCGATGCCAAGGATGCGATCGGCAGCATCGCCAAGCTTGCCCATGCCAAGCGCACGGTGGTCTACCATATCTATGACACACCCCACAGGCCCTTGCTCGAGGATTCCCTGTATGCGGTTGCGCTCCGCTGCGCCCACGCCCGTATCCGGGAGCTCATCGGCGAGGACGAGCTGTACGAGGAGCATGAGTTCATGGCACGTTGCGGTGCATCGCTGTTTCTCGGATTCGCCATCCGGTGGCTCGATGGGCGCATGGAGGAGGACGTGCGGGAGCTTGTCAGACGCTTCGAGGAGCTGTTCGGGCAGGTCATGGGGAACATCGTCGCGGAAAGCGCGGCACCGGACGCAGACGACGCCGGGCATGACCGGGACACGGGCCTGCATGCGATCGAACCTGACGATGCCCGACCTGTGGTCCTATCGCCATGCGGACGTTCCAAGGTCAGCCGCATGGCGACCGCAGGGTAGCCGGGAAGGGGACGGCGGGAGCAGCGTGCCATCCAGCCATCCGACCGGCCCCGTTCCAGCAGGGGTCCGTCACTCCTCGTCTGCCCCGGTCAGGGCGTTGACGAGCACCGATACGATCGAGATGACGATGCTTCCCACGAATGCCGCGCCGAACGAGTTGATGTAGAGCCCCATGCCGAAGACCCCCTTGGCCAGGGCGCTCGCCAACTCGAGCATGAGCGCGTTGATGATGAGCGCGAAGATCCCGAAGGTGAGGACCGTGATGGGGAGCCCCAGCGTGCGCAGGATGGGCTTGAGGGACACGTTGATGAGCGAGAGGAAGACCGCCGTCGCCAGAGCGGGCATCCAAGCGCTGGTCCCGCCGACCAGAGAGATACCCGGCACCAGCCATGCGGCCACGCCAACGGCGATGCAGCAGCCGAGCAGTTTGAGGAAGAATCTCATGTGGATACCTCCTTGTCCGTGTCCGTGTTCGCTTGGTGCGAAGGGAGGGTCAGACGTGCACCTTCCCTGCAAGGACGTCCCGATAGTCCGCGAGGTTCCTCTTCAGGAGCTGGGGGATGGGCAGCTCATAGGGGCAGCGGGTCATGCAGAGTCCGCATTCCAGGCAATCCTCCACCTTCTGCATCTCCGCTTGCCAGTGCTCGTCGAGCCAGAACCGCGATGGTGCGCGACGCAGCATGAGGGACATTCGGGCGCATTGGTTGATGGTGATGCCCACCGGACAGGGCATGCAGTAGCCGCAGCCACGGCAGAAGCCATCGGCGAGCTCTGCACGCTCGTGTTCGATGAAGGCCCGTGTTCCATCATCCAGCGCAGGGGCCCCATCCATGAAGGCGAGCCATTCCCCGAGCTCCTCCTCGGTCTGCACGCCCCATATGGGGAGCACGTTGTCGAAGCTGGCGATGAAGGCCATCGCGGCTCTCGAGTCCGTGATGAGACCACCTGCCAGGGCTTTCATCGCGATGAAGCCGGTATCCGTCTCCTTGCAGAGCTTCACGAGCTCCACCTCGCGCTCTCCGGACAGGTAGCTGAACGGGAACTGCATCGTCTCGTACAGGCCGGACCGCACGCAATCGAAGGCAACCTCGATCTTGTGGGCGGTGACGCCGATATGCCTGACCTTGCCCTGCTCCTTGGCTTCGAGCATGCATTCGTACAGCCCGGTCCCATCGTCCGGTGCATAGCACTGCGGTACGCAGTGGAACTGATGCACGTCGATATAGTCGGTCTGGAGGTTGCGCAGCGAGGTGTCGAGTTGCTCCCAGAACTCCTCAGGCGTCCTCGCCATCGTCTTCGTGGCGATGAACACCCTGTCGCGCATGCCCTTGAAGGCATCGCCCAGCTTCTCCTCGCTGTCGCTGTATGCACGTGCCGTGTCGAAATACCGCATGCCGCCCTCGTATGCCTGGCGTACCAACGACACCGCATCGTCGTGTGCGAGCCTCTGGATGGGCAGCGCTCCGAAGGCGTTCTGCGCGACGGTGATGCCCGTCTTGCCCAGGGTAACGTTCCTCATCGCGTCCTCCCCTCGTCT
>OMSY01000205.1 GCA_900313875.1 uncultured Actinomycetes bacterium | reverse complement strand
GTTCATATGGTTTCGGGTCATATGGTTCCGGGAACCAGAGCTCGGCACATGGTTCCGGGAACCAAAGCACGAACCGCCGCCCATATGGTACCGGGAACCAGAGCACGAGGAAGAGCGCATCCCATCGTGGCGTGAAGAACGGGAAACATGTTGTGGGAGGGCATCATTCAACGAGGGCTTCTTCTCCACGCAAGGCCTCTGGCGCCCATGTCCCTACTCACGCGAAGCGACCGAGTGCCTCAGTCGCTCGCAGTGGTTCGCATTCACGTCCTTCGGGGTCGTCCAGACGCTCCAGGGGTTCCGGTGATTTCCTGATGGCGGTATCGGGGTTTCTCCGCAAGCTCAAGGAGCTCATCGTGAGCGGGTGCAGGTCCATTGCCCGGGGGTTCCGCAGGCTCAGGCCGCAGGTACGTCTTGCGCTCGTCGGCATCATCGCCGTGATCGTCCTCGTCCTATGCTTCCGTGCATTCGCCTGTCATGACACCTCGGTGGCCCCTGGGCAGCCGGTGACCATCGTGGTGGCCGAAGGATCCTCCACGAAGACGATAGCCGCGCAGCTCGAAGAGGCTGGAGTCATCGATAACGGAAGAACATTTACCAATTACGTGAAAAACCATGGACAGGCCAACGCGCTCAAACCCGGGACCTATTCGTTCGTCACCGGTATGGACGAATCCGAGGTCGCAGCGCTTCTCGTTGCAGGGCCTGCGTCGGAAGGCAATCTCGTGATTCCCGAGGGGATGACGCTCAAGGAGACCGCCGAGGTGGTTCATGGCGCTTGTCCGCAGATATCGGTTGATGAGTTCGTCCAGCTCGCGAAGACCGGCGCACCCCGGTACGCAGCCGACTATCCTTTCCTTGCGAATGCGTACAACGACTCGCTCGAGGGATATCTCTTCCCCAAGACCTACGAGGTTGCAGAAGGAGCGACGGCGGATGACGTCATCCGCATGCAGCTCGACCAGTTCGCGAAGGAGACCCAGGACATCGATTACTCGTATGCCAAGGGCAAGGGGCTTTCCCAGGCCGACGTCATCACGATCGCCTCCATCATCGAGGAGGAGGCGTACATCGACGAGGACCGTCCCAGGATCGCAAGCGTCATCTACAACCGTCTTGCCAAGCCGATGCGCCTGCAGCTCGACTCGACGGTCATCTATGCGCTCGATGGCAAGGCGGGCGAGCATCTGAGCACCGAGGACACGAGGGTCGAGTCTCCTTACAACACCTATATCAACGACGGTCTCCCCCCTGGTCCCATCTCCAGCCCGGGGCGCACGAGCATCGAGGCTGCCGCACAGCCGGCGCAGACAGATTACCTCTATTACGTGCTCACCTCCCGTGATGGAAGCCAAACCTTCACGAACAATTACGATGACTTCCTCAAAGCCAAGGAGAAATACAAGGAAGTCTTCGGGGTCAACTGATGGCCCTGCTCAGACCGGACAGATACCTGACATCGTTCATGAAGCTCGACTTCGAGTGGTTGCTGGCGCATGGGTATGATGCCGTGTTCCTCGACGTCGACAACACGTTGCTGCCAAGGACCCAGGATACGGTACCCGTCGAGATCGAGAAGAAGGTCGAGGAGGGCAAGGCGTTGGGTATCAGGTTCTGCCTCGTGTCCAACAGCTGGCATCAGCGGAGTTTCGACGTGGCCGGCATGCTCGACCTTCCGCTCGTCGGGCGCGCGCTCAAGCCTCTGCCGTTCGGGTTCTGGCGCGCGCAGCGCAAGGTCGGCGCGAAGCGTCGTGAGGTCGTGGTCGTGGGTGACCAGCTGTACACCGATGTGCTCGGGGCACACCTTGCGTGCATGAGGGCGGTGCTCGTGCAGCCGTTGGTCGAGCAGGACCTGAGGCATACGGTGTTCCTGCGTAGGTTCGCCGTGCGCCATCTGCGCGGGATGGAGCCCGAGTGATGAGCAAGACTGCTTCCGGTTGCCGGCTTCCCGAGCGGGCTTACCATATCCTCTTCATCGGCTTCATGGGTAGTGGCAAGACGACCGTCTCCAAGCTTCTCGGCGAGATGCTCTCGCGGCATGTGATCGATGTGGACAAACTCATCTCGCGACGTTGCGGGATGAGTATCCCCGAGATCTTCGAGGCGTTCGGGGAGGAGGGGTTCCGTGCACGTGAGACAAGTGTGCTCGAGAGCCTCCTGCTCGAGGTGCCCTCCATCGTGTCGTGCGGGGGAGGGGTATGCGGATGCCCTGAGAACCGAGCACTGCTCGGGCGCCTCGGGACCGTTGTCTATCTGCAGGTGGACGCCGATGAGGCTGTGCGTCGTATCACGCATCCCGAGACGCGGCCGATGCTCTCGGGCGACGTCTCTCCAGCAGACCTGCTCGCCTCCCGTCTAGAGGATTACGAGAGCTGCGCGCAGGTCACGGTGGATACTGCCGGAAAGACTCCCGACGAGGTTTGCGAGGAGGTCGCCGCAGCGCTTTGGGATATCGGTGTCTGCTGATCCTGGCTTCCCGGGTTCGATCGGTTCCCGGTTCGATTGGTTCCCGGTACCGAATGG
>OMSY01000207.1 GCA_900313875.1 uncultured Actinomycetes bacterium | reverse complement strand
GAACTTCCCTGTGCGCTTTTCAAGTTGCAAACCTACGTGGACCCGAAAACCCGTCCGACGCAAGCAGACGGCATATTACGCCAAATCAGATACCTGTGTCAACGCATAACACGCATCCGGGTGTATCCATACATCGCCCACCGTATCCCCGCCATGAAGCCGTTCACCGTCGATTTCGGCACCACGGCCAGCACGGAAGGTGCCGATAAGCCCTTCGAGGTTGGAGGTTCGGGCATTTTCCGAAAAATCTGGAAACCGGTGAGCGGCGAGGTCTGACGAGCCGAAATCGTGGTGAACGGTCGCCAACAGGCGGCGATGAACATCGCCCGGCACGATGCGGGGCAGAGGGCGGGACGGTTCCCCATCCCATCACGCGTTCGTCCCACGACCCGGCACCGTCCTCGACACCCTTGCAACAGGAAACGGGCAGGTGAACCCTGCCCGTCGAATGCCTGGAGCCAGTGACAGGAATCGAACCTGCAACCCATGGTTTACAAAACCATTGCTCTGCCGTTGAGCCACACTGGCGTGTAGACGAAGTGTAGCCGAAAACGGACCAAATGTCAGCCCAGGTCTTGACTGTCCCCGCGTGCGAAGCGTGCAAGCCTCTCGGCGACCTTCGGGTCGATGCGCTCCGAAAGCGTGTGCTTGGACTTCGGGGCAGGGTTGCGCTCCTGCCATGAACGGTTCACCAGCTCGACCTCCTGCGCGAACCCCAAGCTGGAGATACGCGTCACGTGGTTACCGAGTACCGTCCATTGCGTCTGTGCATCGGAGGTGACGACGAAGACCTCGCGCCCCTTGTCGCGAGCCTGCGTCGCAAGCTTCTCGATGACGCTGTCAGCGGACTCCCCCGCCTGGGAGTAGATCACCGTGATGCCGGCGACGCTCCTCGGGGCCCCATCCGACCCCCCGTTGCCCGCACCATCGAAGATGACCGTGGCATCGTACCTGCCCTGCGCGAAGACGGCGACGTCGGCGATGAGCTTCTCGCGCGCAGGGTTGAGCCCCTCACCGCCGGTGAAGTCCTCCACCTCGATGTTGCGGTACAGACCGCTCGTGCGGATGACGTTGTACCCATCCACAAGGAGGACCTTCTTCATGCGTCCTCACCTGCCCCATCGGCACCGTTCCTGCGCAACCACTCATAGGCGATGGCCGTCATCGCCTGCGCCACGTTGAGCGAGCCGGTCTTCCCGACCTGCGGGAGCGCGACGAGCATGTCGCAGGTCTCCGCGACCAAGCGGGAAAGACCATCACCCTCGGACCCCATGACGAGCGCGATGCGCCCCTCCAGAGGCGCATGCCAGATATCGTCATCGGCCTTCTCCGAAGCGCCGATGACCCAGAACCCCTCCTCCTTGCAGCGCTTGAGGCAGGAGACCAGGTTCGGCTCGCACGCGACGGGGATATGGGCGAGGGCCCCGGCGGAGGACTTGTAGGCGACCGCGGTCACCTGGGCGGCACGTCGGTTGGGGATGAGCAACCCTGCAGCACCGACCACCTCGGCGCTGCGCGCTATCGCGCCAAGGTTCCCGGGGTCTGCGACATGGTCGCAGACGACGATGAGGGAGGATGCCCGTCCATGCGTAGCCTTCAGCAGGTCCTCGAAGGGGAGGTAGGGAAACGGGCTGACCGTGGCCATGACCCCCTGATGGGCACCATGGTCGCTCCTGCGGTCCAGCTCGGACCGGGCCCTGGTCCTCACCGGAACGCCCTGCGCCTTGGCCTTGCGCACGATACCGTCGATCCGACGGTCATGCTTGATGCCATCAGCGAGCACGATCTCCTTCAGCGGGACGCCCGCATCGAGCGCCTCCATGACCGTGTTCCTTCCCTCTAGACGATCGCCCATCGCTTGCTCCCCGCCTGGATGTCTCAGCCGAGCTTGATGCGGGCGCCCGCCGGGGTGTCCTCGATGACGATACCCAGGGAGGCGAGTCCGTCACGGACGGCATCCGCGACACCCCAGTTCTTGGCAGCACGCGCCTCTGCGCGCGTCTCGAGCAGGAGGTTCACCGCCTCGGCCGGGTCGCCACCCGCATATCCCGCAACCTCACGGGCCAGGTCGAGCACCCCGACGGGAAGCTCCTGCCCCTGCCCCGCACCCACCTGAAGGCCGAGCACGCCGAGCAGCTCGCCGATGACGGATACCGCCTCGTCAAGGGCCTCGGCCTGATCGGGGGCCACGCCGCCGGCACAGGCATCGAGGAAGGAGTTGACCTCGCTCACCAGGGAGAAGATGGTCCCAAGCGCCCCGGCGGTGTTGAAGTCATCGTCCATCTCCGTGATGAACGCCTCTCGGCAGCGTGCGCAAGCGTCCAGAAGCGGCGCCGGATCCGCTCCGCCGTCCGTCGCATCAGACGCATGCTCGACCGCCCATCGGGCATTCGAGACCGCCGTCCGGATGCGTTCGAAGGAGGTCGTGGCCTCCTTGAGACGCTCCTGCGAGTAGTCGAGCATGCTGCGGTAATGCGTCTGAAGCATGAGCAGGCGCACGACGTTGACGTCGTAGTTCTCCACCACGTCCTTGGCCAGGAGGAAGTTGCCCAGCGACTTGCTCATCTTCTCCGAATCGATCATGAGCATGCCGCCATGCATCCAGCAGTTGGCGAACGTCTTGCCGCTCGATGCCTCGCTCTGGGCGATCTCGTTCTCATGATGCGGGAAGATGAGGTCCGAACCGCCACCATGGATATCCAGGGGGAGGCCAAGGTACTTGCCCGCCATGACCGAGCACTCGATATGCCAGCCAGGACGTCCCTCGCCCCACGGGGAGGGCCAGGAGGGCTCACCCGGCTTGGCGGCCTTCCATACCGCGAAGTCAAGGGGGTCGCGCTTGTCGTCCTCGAAGTTGCCGCCGCGCAGATCGCGCTCGCCCGAACGCATCTCGTCGATGTCGCGCCCCGAGAGCTTGCCATAGGAGGGGAACGAACGTACGGAGAAGTAGACGCTG
>OMSY01000208.1 GCA_900313875.1 uncultured Actinomycetes bacterium | reverse complement strand
TCCCACCGTGGTTCCGGTGGTCGTTGTGGGCGGCACGGTGCCATGGCCGTGCGGCTCGATGGATGGAGGTCAACATGAGCATTGCCGAGAACTTCGCACAGGTGAGGCAGCAGGTCGCCGAGGCGGCCCGCCGGAGCGGTCGCGCCCCGGAGGACATCACCATCGTCGCGGTCTCGAAGACCGTCGGGTTGGAGCAGGTCGAGGAGGCCATCGCAGCCGGGGTCACGGATTTCGGGGAGAACCGCCCCGACCAGCTCATGGAGAAGCATGATGCCTTCCCCGAGGTACGATGGCACTTCATCGGAAACATCCAGTCCCGCCGGATCAAGGACATCGTCGGTCGGGCGACCCTGGTGCATTCGCTTGACCGGGTCGAGCATCTCGAGCGGTTCGAACAGCGTGCCGCCGCAGCGGGTATCGTGGTGCCCCTGCTCATCGAGGTGAACGTCTCGGGTGAGGCGAGCAAGTCCGGTTTCACCCCGGCTGAGGTCGCATCGGTGCTCGATGGTTTCGGGAACTATCCGCATCTGCGGGCACATGGCCTCATGACCATGGCTCCCCAGGGCATGCCGGATGCCATCCGGCGCAGCTTCTCGGGATTGCGCGAACTCCGCGACGCGCTCCGTCCAAGATTCGGCGGTAACGTCTCCCTCGATGAGCTGTCGATGGGCATGTCGGAGGATTTCGCGGTGGGGATCGAGGAGGGTGCGACCATCGTCCGGATAGGACGGAGCATCTTCAGCGAAGGTTTCATTTCCGTATAAAGGACACAGAGTGAAGGACACAGAGCCGTGGTTTTATGCTACGGTGGAGTATGATTTAATGTCAGAAAGCGTAGTGTGCCCTCTTCCGAGGGTGTGCGCTCCGACCGAGGTACCGCTCCGGCGCACAAGGATTTGCCGGAAGATGACTGGAGGACCACATGGGCATCATGGACTCGCTGAAAACTCGCTTGGGTTCCAAGAGGGAGCAGGAGTACGACGACGAGTACGATGACTACGAGGATGACTACGACGACTACGAGGACGATTACGACGACGGGTACGATGACGAGTACGACGAGTACGATGACGAGTACGACGACGGGGAGGATGCGTCCTATGAGGACGAGGAGCTTCCTGCCGAGGAACTCGACCCCGGTCAGTATCAGCCTGGTAGCCTGAGGGAGAAGTCCGTACGTCTCGTGACCCATGAGAAGCGGCCCGATTACGGTATCGGCAATTCACAGTACATCAACCGTCCCAAGGACCGTGCAGGTGAGCGCGAGTATCATGACCCGGCTCAGCCGGAGTTCATGCGTAACCGTGGCGAGGGTGCCGATGCCCAGCGCCGTACCTCCAGCTACGGTGTCTACGATCCCAAGGCAGGCGGGGTGGCGCACCAGCAGCAGAACACCCGTACGAGATATGCCTCCACGGCACCTGCTTACACTGCGGAGCCTCAGCGCGAGGGGTATCGTGGTGTGGCCCAGGTGCCGGAGAACTTCCTCGACTACAAGGTGATATCCCCGGTCTCATACAACGAGGGTAAGGACATCGCCAGCACGTTCAAGAGCGGGCAGGCCATCGTGCTCACGCTCAAGAACAGCCGTCCCGAGCTTGGAAAGCGCATCCTCGATTTCTCCTTCGGTGTCGCAAGCGCCCTGGGCGGGAGGGTTGAGAAGCTCGATGACCGTGTCTTCCTCATCACGCACAGCCCGAGTGGTCTGGCGGAGAGGGATCTTGCCGATCTTCGCAGCCAGGGTGTCATCCGTTAGAGAGAGGTTGCATCATGGCTGTCCTGACCGGGCTGGGGAACATCGTCGTTCTGGGATGCGGCAAGATGGGTGGTGCCATCGTCGGCGGACTCGTCATGCTCGATGGGTTCGATACCTCACGGTTGCGTGTGCTCGAGTCGACTGAGGACCATTGCTCCCAGGTCACAGATCGCTTCGGAGTCCTCGCGACCACGGATGCCTCGCAGGTCTTCCCAGCCGACACCCTTATCATCGCCGTGAAGCCCCAGGTGGCACGGGGCATCCTCGAGGACCTTGTTGTCTCCCAGCCGCTTGATGGCATGCTCGTCATCTCCATTGCCGCGGGGATCACGACTTCCCAGCTCGAGGAGATATTCCCGGATTCCTGTCCAGTCGTGCGCGTGATGCCCAACACCCCCTTGCTCGTCTCCGCGGGTATGTCCACGGTATCGGGTGGTTCACGCAGCACCGATGCACAGGTCGCCTCCGTCTGTGACCTGTTCGGGTCCATCGGCACCGCCATCCCTCTCGATGAGGCGCAGCAGGATGCTTCCTGTGCACTCAACGGATCGGGACCGGCCTACTTTGCCCGTGCCTGCACCGCCCTTGCCGATGCCGGCGTAGCGGAGGGGCTCGACCCGGAGACCGCCGTGCAGCTTGCGGTCAGCACGATGTACGG
>OMSY01000217.1 GCA_900313875.1 uncultured Actinomycetes bacterium | reverse complement strand
CTGGCGTG
Organism: uncultured Actinomycetes bacterium; assembly: GCA_900313875.1. Classification (GTDB taxonomy): domain Bacteria; phylum Actinomycetota; class Coriobacteriia; order Coriobacteriales; family RUG844; genus RUG844. The sequence continues at coordinate 3,470 of OMSY01000217.1, read as the reverse complement.
ATTGGTTCCGGGTTCGAGGCGGTTGGGAGGCGGTTGGTTCCCGGTTCCATATGGTTGTGGGCGGCGGTTGGTTCCCAGGTGACTGGTTCCCGGTTCCATATGGTCCCATATGGTCCCCGGAAGTTCCGGAAGTTGCTTCCCGGAACCCTGTTGGTTCGGAACCCTGTTCGGAACCCTGTTGGTTCCGGGAACCTGCGGGCCGGGAACCTGCGGGTCGTGGAACTTTGCGGCTGCTTGGTTGGGTGGCCGCTATACCGTTTCTCCTACCGCTGCAGAAAAGAGCGTTGCATATTGTGATGGTATTCGACTATACTCGATAACCGCGCCTTTAGGGATTACAAGGTTGTACTGCGCGTCAAGTGAGAACAGGATTAATACAATGGATATCATGCGTGCCATAGAGCAGAAACAGCTTCGTGAGGATTTGCCTGAGTTCGGTGTAGGTGATCGTGTCAGGGTTTCCTATCGTATCAAAGAGGGCAACCGCGAGCGCGTCCAGGTCTTCGAAGGTGACGTTATCCGCCGTCATGGCGCCATGAACCGCGAGACGTTCACCGTGCGCAAGCTTTCGTTCGGTGTCGGTGTCGAGCGCACTTTCCCCGTGAATTCGCCCAAGATCGCGAAGATTGATGTCGTGCGTCGTGGTGACGTCAATCAGGCGACGCTTTATTATCTGCGCGACAAGGTCGGTAAGGCCGCCCGTATCCGTGAGAAGGGTTACTAAGCTTCAGGGTTTCGCGATCATGCGAGCAGCAGGATAGGGAGGGGTGCCTAGGCGCCCCTCCCTTTATGTTCGGATGCCGAGTTTTGATTGTGTGATTGTGCGGAACAGCTATGTGGGGCTTTTAATCAGTCGCGCCGATTGGTTCCCGGTTCATTTGTTGTCCATTTGCTGTCTCAATCTCGTTTCCTTCGCTGCTCTCGTCCTCGTCTGATTTCGGCTCGTCTGGTTCCGGGAACCAATCCCACCGGGAACCAATCCCAGCAACCTCGGAACCAGCCACGGTGGTCGGGGAATCAACCCCCAGTCCCTGCCAAACCACGATTGAAATCACTGCAACGTGTTTCCAAATGTCACTCTCAGAAATACGGGTGATAGATTTCCTGCTCGCTGACGGCTTCTGCGGGGAACAGGTGATTATGCAACGCGATGAAATAGGCATCGGTCATGGATGCTATGTAGTCGCAGACAAGGTCATCGGGATCGGTGCTCTCGTAGCCAGGATTGAACTGCATGACCCACGAATGGACATGATGCCGGAAAAGATAGGAAGTCTCATCTCCTCGGAACGCTTCTTCCCGAAGGTGACCATAAAGACGCTCCATCATCGCATCAATGTGCCGGTCGAGCACTCCTTGAGCCTCCTTGCTCTGGTAGATGAGCTGCCAGTTCTCGTCCTTGATGGCAAGCAATGCCGAAAAGACCTCTTCGTCCATTGCAAGGTAACCCTTTTCGATGCTGTTTTTGATGAGGTTGTTTGATGCATTGCGAATGATGTCGCTGTTCGTGCGGCCAAGGATGTTCTCCTTGAGGTAATACTCTTCAGGGGAGATGGCGCCGATCGTCAGAGCGTCTTGCCGGTCTTTGCCAAGATAGGCAAGCATGTCGCAGATGCGGACAACGCATCCTTCCAGAGTGCTCGGACGCAGGATCTCACTTGCGCCTCTCTGCGTATAGCAACGCTCCATCAAGGTATCGAGTTCATCAAAGGAACTGCACGGCTCTGGGCGGTATTCCTTGAAAGCTCTCTCGCCGCAATGGCACAGGATGCCATTGAGGGTTTGAAGGGAGATGTTGACCTTGGCGACGTCTTGCAGCAGGCGCACGCTGTGAACGTTGTGATTGAAATAGCGCCCTGTGTGTTCCCGGTACAAGGCGGAGAGAGCATGTTCTCCAGCATGACCGAATGGCGTGTGTCCAAGGTCGTGCCCAAGGGCGATAGCTTCGATCAGGTCGCAGTTGAGACGCAGGGCCCTGCCAATCTTGCGTGCAGTTTGCGAGACGAGCTGTAGATGGAAAGAGCGCCGTGTCAGGTCGTCGTTGCGATAGAACGGGAACACCTGGGTCTTGTCCATGCAGCGGTTGAAGAATGCATTGTTCAATATGCGATCGACGTCACGGGTGAATGCTGGACGGTAGAATTCGGTTTCAGGGTCGATTGGTTCCGGGTTCCTATAGATAGCCTCACTATGATGCATCGCAAAGGGGGAGAGCCTGGATTCATCTTGTTGCTGTGTTTCCCTGAGATAGGCACGCTGGTCCTCGGTAAACGCGAACAGATTGCCGGGTGCTGTCATTCCAACCTCCGGTTGTCAGGCAGTTGAGCGGATATGGTTATCGTATCACCTGGGGCCGACAAGAAAGCCGGTTGCTTGCGGATTGGGCAGGGCGTTCGCCTTGTTGACTGATGTCAGCTGACCGCAGCTCTCGTCCCTTGTCTCTTTAGGTGCAGGGTTTCGGCATCAAGGTCGTTGAGCGTCTGGAGAACGTAAGGTCGTCCTGCTGCTCATGCACGCGCCGAGAGAGCGATGCAACGATGGTCCGACCCATTCCCGTAAGCCTTGAGAGTTGGGGAACGGAGAAGCCGTGTCCCAAGGCCCGGCAAAGCAACCGGTTCCTCTCGGACTTGGAAAGCCGCACCAGTTCGACAAGAGGGTCGATTCCAAGGAGCTCCCGGAGAATCCCGAATGCCTTCTCGTCACTGGCTGAATGCAGCTCGAGACACTCATCTTTGTAGGGGTGCTCTGAAGCATAGATGGCGTATGACTTCTCGAACACATCAACGCTCCCTGCAATGCCCAAGACAAGTTCCGTGAACGTTCTCCTGGGTCGCCTGACGTATTCTCTATGGCTGCACCAGGCATAATCATCGGGGTTCTTGAAACCCTTTTCAACTGCGTTCCGATGGATGTAGAACACTTCGGCCAGGAGTTGTCGTTCGTCTTGCACTGGAACGCTGCGATAGCGTCCTTCATATAGTTGGCCGGTGTTGCCATGGCGGTTGTTGAAATGCTTCGAGTACATGAGGTTGATATCGTGCATCATGAGAGGCAGGCTGTCGAACGGCACCCTGACCAGAAGATGATAATGATTGTCCATCAGGCACCATGCAAGCAGTGTTCCAAGGCGGATTTTCAGATATCGGTCAAGGATTTCAAGAAAGGATTTCCGGTCGATGTCATCTTCGAAAATCAACTGTCGGTTGTCACCCCGTGTCATCACATGGTAGATATCGACTTTACTCCGTTGTCTTGGCTTGTGTCCCATCGTTGCCCCTCCTCTTGCCATGGCGGTTCGGTGGAGTCTAGCAGATGGCGTGTTGTCGAGACGCGAATGAGGGTGCAAGGGCATTGCGATGGAATCTGAACAAGATGATGATGCAATCACATAGCAGCTGCTTGAGGGCATGTTCCGTCCCTCGTTTTGTGGCGCCCTGGTTCAGAAAATATATTATTTGGCGGTCGCCTGT